>CAYJNP010000018.1:1097-9099 GCA_964371665.1 uncultured Eubacteriales bacterium
CGATGCTGTAGCATCTATGTTATATCTTGATTATAATCGCAGAGAAAGAGAATGGGTTCCTAACATACATGGTGGAAAAGAAAATTTAGAAGCTATTACTTTTTTAAGAGAATTAAATGAAACTGTATTCAAATATTTTCCAGAAACTATGATAATTGCAGAGGAATCTACTGCTTGGCCTATGGTTTCAAAACCAACCTATTCAGGAGGGCTTGGATTTAATTATAAGTGGAATATGGGATGGATGAACGACATGTTAAAGTATATATCGTTAGATCCATTGAGTCGTCCGTTTAATCATAAAAATTTAACGTTTTCTTTTTTTTATGCATTTTCAGAAAATTATATATTACCTATATCTCACGATGAAGTGGTTCATGGAAAAGGATCCCTAATTAATAAGTTACCTGGATCTTATGAAGAGAAATTTGCTGGAGTTAGAGCTTTTATGACATATATTATGGCACATCCTGGGAAAAAGCTTACTTTTATGGGAATAGAATTAGCCCAATTTAAAGAATGGGATTTTAGATCTGAATTAGATTGGATGTTGCTTGATTATCCTTCACATAAAAAAATTCAAATATTTTTTAAAGAGTTAAATCATTTTTATTTGAAATGCAAAGCACTTTGGGAAATTGATTTTTCTTGGGAAGGATTTTCGTGGATATCAAATGATGACTATAAACAAAGTGTTATAAGTTTTAGGAGAATTGATAAAAAAGGGAAAGAAATTATAGTTGTGTGCAATTTTCAACCAGTTTTACGTGAAAATTATTGTATAGGTGTTCCTAGTGAAGGAATATATTCAGAAATATTTAATTATGATTTTAAAAAATTTGGCGGAAATGGTATCACAAATGAAAATGATATAAAAACTAATAATATTGAACTTCATGGATATGGACAATCTATTTCTATTAAAATACCGCCGTTATCTGTTATATATTTGGAATGTGTTAATAAAAAAAAAATTATTAGTAAACCAGTTAAAAATGATGATTCTAAAGTTAAAAAGCAGTCTCGTAAAAAGAAAAAGAAATTATCTAAAAAAAATAAATAATTATAATAAAATTTTAGGAGGAAATTTTTATGTTTCCTAAGCAAGAAGTAGTTGCTATGTTGCTTGCTGGTGGGCAGGGTAGTAGGCTTAAAGTTTTAACTAGAAAAATTGCTAAGCCTGCGGTTCCATATGGAGGAAAATATAGAATAATAGATTTTCCTTTATCTAATTGTGCTAATTCTGGAATAGATGCTGTTGGGGTTTTAACTCAATATCAACCATTAGTTTTGAATGAGTATATTGGTAGCGGAAAACCTTGGGATTTAGATAGCATGAATAGTGGAGTTCAAATACTCTCTCCTTATCAACAAACAAAAAGTGCTGATTGGTATAAGGGAACTGCTAATGCTATTTATCAAAATATTAATTATATTGAAAGATATGATCCCGATTATGTAATAATATTATCTGGAGATCATATTTATAAGATGGATTATTCTAAAATGATCGCTTTTCATAAAGAGAAAAAAGCAGATTGTACAGTTGCAGTGGTAGATGTTCCTATTTATGAGGCTTCTAGATTTGGGATTTTAAATACTAACCCAGATGATACTATATATGAATTTGATGAAAAACCTAAAAATCCTAAAAGCACAAAAGCTTCGATGGGAATATATGTTTTTAATATGGATAAATTAAAAAAATATTTAGAAAAAGATAATAATAATCCTAATTCTAGTAATGATTTTGGTAAAGATATTTTGCCGAAAATGCTTGAAGAAAGAGAAAAAATGGTAGCCTATAATTTTTTAGGATATTGGAAAGATGTTGGGACAATAGAAAGCCTTTGGGAAGCTAATATGGATTTACTAGATCCTAATGTTACATTAAATTTAAATGATGAATCGTGGAAAATATATTCGATGAACCCAATTGTTCCACCTCATTATATTTCAAAAGGAGCAAAAGTTCAAAATTCTTTAGTTTCTGATGGATGTAATATATATGGTAATGTAGATTTATCTGTGATATTTTCAAGTGTCTATATAGGAGAAGGTGCTGTTGTTAAAGGTTCAATAATTATGCCTGGATCTAAAATAGAATCGGGAGCGCAGGTAAAATATTCGATTATTTCTGAAAATACCATAATAGGAAAAAATGCAGTAATAGGTGGGGAACCTGAAAACAATAAAAAATGGGGAATAACAGTAGTTGGAGATAATCTTAGTATAAAAAAGAATGCAAAAGTATTGCCCAAACAAATGGTATATAAAGATATTTTGGGGGATGAATGAATAGTGCGCGGAAATAATGTAATGGGAATTATTTTTTCCAATATGCATGAAGAATTAATGAGGGAAATAACAGAAAATAGAACTATGGGTTCAGTGCCTTTTGGAGGAAGATATAGATTAATCGATTTTACTTTATCTAACATGGTTAATTCGGGGATCGATAGAGTGGGAGTTATCACTAAGAGAAATTATCAATCATTGATGGATCATCTTGGTACGGGTAAATCATGGGATTTATCTCGTAGACATGATGGTTTGTTTATATTACCTCCTTTTGGGAGTAGTAGTGGAGAATTTACAAATAGAGTAAAAACTTTATATGCTATAAAAGAATTTATAAAGAGATCAAAAGAAGAATATATATTAATTGCTGATTGTAATGTAATTTGTAATATAGATTATCAGAAAGTTATAGCTAATCATATAAATAAAAATGCCGATATAACTGTTATATATAAAAGAGGAATATTACCAAGCAAAATAAGCAAACCTATTGTATTATCTTTAAACAACGATAATAAAATAAAAGATGTATATATAAATCCTAAAATTAGTTCAAGTTGTAGCTATGGAATAAATATGTTTTTAATGAAAAGAGATCTAATATTAAAACTTATAGCTGAATGTGTAAGTAAAAATGAAGTAAACTTTTCAAGAGATATTATTCAAAATAATGTTAATAAATATAAAATATATGGGTATGAATTTGATGGTTTTTCAAAAATTATAACATCAATAAATAGTTATTTCGAAGCTAATATGGATGTTATGAATATAAAAGTAAGAAACCAATTATTTGATATTAATCGTCCTATATATACAAAAGTAAGAGATGATATGTCAACTAAATATGGATTGCAATCTATTGTTAAGAATTCATTAATAGCCAATGGTTGTGTAATCGATGGAGAAGTTGAGAATAGTATTGTTTTTAGAGGGGTAAAGGTTAACAAAGGTGCAAAAGTATCTAATTGTGTGTTAATGCAAGATACTATTATAGGTGAAAAATGTACTATTAATTATGTTATATCTGATAAAGATGTTATTGTTAAGGAAGATAGAACTTTAATGGGATTTCAGTCTTATCCAGTTTATATAAGTAAGGCTAGTATGATTTAATTTGTTTGAAGGGATATTGGGAGGTTTTAGTGTGAAGTGTTTATATTGTACAAGTGAAACTTTGCCATTTGCAGCTTCTGGTGGATTAGGGGAGGTAGCAGGCTCTTTGCCTCGCGCATTAAGAAGAAGATTAATTGGATGTCGCGTAGTTATGCCGTTATATAGCGATATATCTGAAGAGTTTCGAAAAAATATGAAATTTATTGGAAGTATGTCTGTGCCTGTTTCTTGGAGACTACAATATTGTGGTATTTTTGAATCAAGATTTGGCGGAGTTATATATTATTTTTTGGATAATGAATATTATTTTAAAAGGAAAGGGTTATATGGATTTTATGATGATGCTGAACGATTTTCGTTTTTTTCAAGAGCATGTATAGAAATGTTAAAATATGTAGATTTTAAACCAGATATTATTCATGCTAATGATTGGCAAACGGCTTTAGTTCCAGTATATTATAATTTATTTTATGAAAACGATTATAGTTTAAATGGCATAAAAACAGTTTTTACAATACACAATATACAATATCAGGGTAAATATGGAATTGATATTTTAGATGAAGTTGTTGGTATTTCACATAATCAGGTTTCTTTACTAGAATTTGACAAATGTGCAAATTTTATGAAAGGAGCGATAGAAACAGCTAATGTGATAACTACCGTTAGCCCATCTTACGCTTTAGAAATTAAAGATCCATGGTTTTCACATGGTTTAGATCCAATATTAAATGAAAGAGATTGGAAAATTTTTGGAATATTAAATGGAATAGATACAGAAAGTTATAACCCTGAAAATGATCAATATTTATATGAAAATTATAGTGCAGATAATATTGATTTAAAACTTAAAAATAAATTAGAACTACAAAAAAGTTTAAATTTAGAAATAAATCCTAATGTTCCTATAATTAGTATGGTGACTAGGATGGTGAAACATAAAGGGTTGAACCTAGTTAAGAATGTTTTAGATCAACTTATGATTGAAGAAAACATTCAATTTGTTATTTTAGGATCTGGAGATTATGAGTATAAAATATTTTTTGAAGAAATGCAAAATAAATATTTTGGAAGGTTAGCATCGTGTTTTGGTTTTATACCAGAATTGTCAAGAAAAATATATGCTGGATCAGATATTTTTCTTATGCCTTCAAAAAGTGAACCTTGCGGTTTATCTCAAATGATAGCACTACGTTATGGAACTATCCCAGTTGTAAGAGAAACGGGTGGACTTAAAGATACTGTTAGTGATAGTTTTAACGGAGAAGGGAATGGATTTACGTTTAAAAATTATGATAAATATGATATGTTAAACGCTATTAAAAGAGCTATTTGTGGTTATAGTAATAAAGATGGATGGAAAATATTAATAAATAGGGCTATGAAATGTGATAATAGCTGGGGGAATTCAGCAAATCAATATATAAAACTTTATAAAAATATATTAAAATAAGATGTTGTTAATTTAAATAGAATATTTTATATTTGAATTTTAACTTTCTTTTTTAAAAAATATATATAAATAATAAACTTTTTGTTTTTAATAAATAAAAAATACCCCGGAATATAGTCCGGGTTGTTGTTGTTTAATATAAATTTTTAAAAATACTATAATGTTATTAACAAATTTTTTAAATATCGCTTAAAAGATTCTCCAATTTCTTGGTGATTTAAAGCCATTTCTACTGCTGCTTGCATTATTCCAAGTTTATTTCCCATATCATAACGTTTCCCTGTGAAATCAACACCTATCATTCCTTTTGATCTAGCAAGTGTGCACATTGCATCTGTAAGCTGAATTTCTCCACCTGATCCCGGAAGAGTATTATTTAAAATATCAAAAATATCAGGAGTTAAAATGCATCGACCTAAAATTGAATATAGAGACATTATTTCTTCAGGTGTAGTAGGTTTTTCAATCATGTCTGTACATTTAAATATATTTTCTTTTACATGGTCTACTTTAAGAGAACTATATTTATGAATATCCTCTTTTGATACTGATTTTATTCCTAATACTCCAAGGCCAGTTTTTTCATAAGCCCTAATAAGTTGAGCACAAGCCGGATCTTTACCTATTATGACGTCATCTCCATATAATACAGCAAAAGGTTCATTGCCAATAAATGATCTAGCACAGTTTACAGCATGGCCTAAGCCTTTTGTTTCTTTTTGTCGAATAAAATAAATGTTAGCTAATTTAGAAATATCAACGATTTCATCGAACATTTTTTCTTTAGATGATGATATTAATCTACTTTCTATCTCTGGTGCTCTGTCGAAATGATCTTCTATAATATTTTTTCCTCTATTTGTAATAATTAAAATATCAGTAATACCAGAAGCAACAGCTTCTTCAACTATATATTGTATAGCAGGTTTATCAACAATAGTTAACATTTCTTTTGGAAGAACTTTAGTTGCAGGTAAAACTCTTGTTCCTAAACCTGCAGCGGGAATAACTGCTTTTGTAATTTTTTTAATATCTTTCATTTTATACTCCATTTCACATTATAAAGAATTTTAATAATATATTTATAATAAAATAACATATGATTAAATAAATTCCAAGTAGAGTATTCACTCCACCTTTATCTTTTAATAACCTTTTAAATTGATTTTCATCGGATGTTTCGTTAGTGAATTTAGTTATTTTTGATTTTACTTGTTTAAAATATATTTTATTTCCTTTAAATCCAATGAAAAACATAATTGACCATTTCACTACTAGTAATATAGTAGGTACAAAAAAAAGTATTATTTTATAGGTTCCGATTTGAGAAAAAGCATTTATTAGTTGCTCATGATTTATGCTATATATTGAATTATAATTTAAACTTACACCAAGTATATCAGATAATTCATTTATTATTATCGGATAATAAGTATAATTCAAATAACTAGAAAAAATAGTGATTAAAGCAATTACTGCAGAAATTATTGTACCTAGAATATAATTTTTTCTATATAAAAGCCATCCTCCACTAAATAAAAAAGCAACAAAGTTAAATTTATTAGAATTTAAATTTTTAATTTTATTAAATATTGTAATATAATAAGGAATGTTTGTTTGAACATAATCGCAGATGTCTTCTGTTTTGATATTGTCTATTTTAGAATCATAGTTAATATTTTTTTCTGAATTATTAATTATAAATGAGCCATTAAACGGAAATGAAATAGGCATATTATCTAATTTTTTATTAGAAAAAATTTTTTCAAATTTTGAAAATTCCATTCCACACTTTTGGCAAAACAATGCAGATTTAGAGTTTTGCTGTTTGCAAAAAGGGCAAGTTTTAGAGTTTATTTCTTGTTGATTTTTGGTTTCTGATTTTTTTTGTTCAGTATAATCTGTTTCAACATAAGCATGATCACATTTTCCGATTTTTTCATAACATTTTCTATGATATGAAGCTCCACATTTTGGACAAACAACAATATCTTCTGTGTTCATAAAAAAAATACTACAAAATTTACATTTTTTATTTAAAAAATCCATTAGTTTATGACCTCCACAAAGTCTACAAATAAAATATAATTTTAACTAATAAAAATAAAAATTTCAATTGATATTATTTATGTTATATATTTTTATTATTTGATTTACATATTAATAAAAAATATGTAAAATTATTAGGTAATATGTATTATTTAAGGAGTTATACTAAATATGAAACAAATCTCATATGAAAAAATTTTAGTATCAATCGCGATGATATCATGTGCAATCATCGTTGGATATAATGCTTTTTTTATTCCAGAAATAAATTCTCCCAATATCATATATGTAGATAAAGATTCACAAGAGGTTGTTGAAAATATAAATTTGGAATCTGAAATTGCTAAAGAAGAATATACTCCAGAGCAATCAAATTTAGAAGGTAAGACAAATACTATTGGATCTGAAATTAATGGTGTAATAAATATAAATACAGCTAGTGCTGAAGAGATATCGCAAAATTTAGATGGAATAGGGATAGAAATAGGGACTAGAATTGTAGAATACAGAGAAAACAATGGAAATTTTAAAAGTAAAGAAGATATTATAAATGTTAGTGGAATAGGTGATAAAATTTACGACAACATAAAGGATCATATTTGTATTTAAATATTCTTAAATTCATATAAATTATCGGAAATTAAACCAAATTGTTCTAAATTTAATTGTTCTGGTCGGAATTGTTCGTTAATATCTAAATTTTTTAATATTCTTGATACTATGTTTTTATCTATATTTAAGCTTGACGAAAGAGCATTTAATATAGTTTTACGTCTTTTAGAAAAAGATTTTTTTATTATTTCAAATAGAAAAATTTCATTATTAATATTTACAGTATAGTTTTTTCTAATATTTAATTTTATTACGGTTGAATCAACATTTGGTTTAGGGATAAAATTCTCTCTAGATACCTCAAATAAAATTTCTGGGTTAGAATAATATCTAATAGCTAAGCTTATAGCTCCAGATTCACGAGTACCTGGTTTAGCACAAATTCTCATAGCAGCTTCTTTTTGGACCATAACTGTTATTGATCAATAGGCAATTTTTGTTGTAAAAGTTTGATAATTTAAGGTGAAGTTT
>CAYJNP010000019.1:0-8794 GCA_964371665.1 uncultured Eubacteriales bacterium
TATTATTATCATCTAATAATATTTCTGGAGTTGTTCCCCAAATTTCAATTATATTAGGGCCTTGCTATGGAACCAATGCAATGATTGCTTCATCAGCAGATTTTGTTATTATGAGCAAAAATGCTATGTTAGGAGTAGGAATAGATGGCATAAACTCATCTTATGAATCATGTGACTTACAAGGATTGTGTCATATATTAAAAAATGAAGATTCAGAAGCAATAGAGGAAGCAAAAAAATTAATTTCAATTCTTCCTTCTAATAATTTAGAAATTTCAAAATACCACGATTTTTTAGAACCTAATGAAGAAATTAATTATAATACTATAGAAAATATATTAGATAAACAAAGTTTTATAGAACTTCAAAGAAACTACGGACAACCTTTTAAAACAGGATTAGGGACATTAGCTGGAAAAACTGTCGGCCTAATATATTTATATAATACTAACGACAATTATAAAATTAATTCAGACGCATGCACTAAAGTATCACGCATGGTAAGATTTTGTGATGCATTTTCAATTCCAATTTTAACCTTTATAAATAAAGGTGAATTTTTATCGTTAAAAGATGCGACCAAACTTTCAAATTCTTATTCTGAAGCTACTACAGTAAAAATCAATATAATTATAGGAGAAATATATGGTCCTTTATATATAGCTATTGCTGGAAAAGGAGCAAATTCAGATATAACATTAGCATGGCCAGAATCTTCTATTTCACCGTTAAACTTAAAAGCTACTGTAGCCATTATGATGAATAAAGAGTTGTCTGATTTAAAAGATCCTTTAAAGGATCGTGAAACTCTTGTTGAAGAATATAAAAACAAAAAAGCAGCTACAATTGTAGCTGCACAAAAAGGATTTATCGATGATATTATTGAACCTAATTATACTAGAAATAAATTAATCTCTTATTTAGAAATGTTAGAATCAAAAAGAGTTTCTAAACTACCTAAGAAGCATTCAAATATTCAATTATAAAAAATATATCGGAGGATTTAGTTATGAAAAATTTAAAGGTTACTGTTAATGGTATTGAATATGATGTAAAAGTTGAAGAAATTGATGAGCCAAATAATGATATTAATCCTATTAAAACTAATATTAAACAAGAACCCGAAAATAAATCACAGCCTACTGCTAAGCAACCTTTAAGTGCAGATCCATCAACTAAGATCCCGGAGGGATCAACTGTTATTAAGGCTCCTATGCCTGGAGTTATTGTTTCGGTAAACGTTAATAAAGGCGATACTATCAAAAAAGGTCAAGTGCTTTTAATTTTAGAAGCAATGAAAATGGAAAATGAAATTACATCTCCTGTGAATGGTATTGTAGAAAATATATTTACTAATAAGAGAGGACATGTAGAATCTGGAGAAAATCTTATTGTTATCAAATAAAAATTAAAATTTTATTGAAACTAGAAGGGTAGGTGTGTAGCATATAATTAACTTTTAAATTAATTATATATGCTAATATATTATTATGAGCAAAAAAATATTAATTACTGAAACTATTCTACGTGATGCACCACAATCATTAATTGCAACTAGGATGACTTTGGATGAGATGCTTCCTATCCTCCCAAAACTTGATAAGGTAGGTTTTCATTCATTAGAATGTTGGGGAGGAGCAACATTTGATGCGTGTCTTAGATTTTTAAATGAAGATCCTTGGGAAAGATTAAGAATATTAAAAGATAAATGCCCTAACACTAAGCTTCAAATGTTATTTAGAGGGCAAAATATGCTAGGCTACAGACATTATGCTGATGATGTTGTTGAATATTTTGTTAAGAAATCTGTGTCTAATGGAATAGATATAATAAGAATCTTTGATGCATTAAATGATATTAAAAATTTAGAAATAGCGATAAAAGCCGCTAAAAAAGAAAAAGCTCACGTGCAAGTTGCTATTTCATACACGACAGGTTCTGTATTTACAAATGAATATTTTATAAATTATGCAAAACAAATAGAAAGTGCAGGAGCAGATTCTATTTGTATAAAAGATATGGCTGCTTTGATTACACCATATAGAACTGAAAAATTAGTAAAAGATTTAAAAAAATCAATAAAAGTGCCAATTCAAATTCATACGCACTATACATCAGGATTAGCTTCTATGTGTCTATTAAAAGGGATAGAAGCTGGGGCTGAAATGATAGACACCTCAATGTCGCCGTTAGCGCTTGGCACATCACATGCTCCAACTGAATCAATGGTAGCAGCACTAAAAGAAACAAAATACGATACAGGGTTAGATTTAATTTTACTAAACGAAATAAGAAATTATTTTATGAAACTAAGAGAAAAATACATTAAAAATGGTTTGCTAGATCCTAAAATGTTGGCAACAGATGCAAATGCACTCATATATCAAGTTCCAGGAGGAATGCTTTCAAATTTATTGTCACAATTAAAACAAGCAGGAAAAGAAGATAAACTTCAAGAAGTATTAAATGAAGTTCCAAATGTTAGAAAAGATGCAGGTTCTCCTCCTCTTGTAACTCCAACGTCGCAAATTGTTGGGACTCAATCTGTACTAAATATTATTAGTGGAAAAAGATATAGTATGTGTTCAAATGAATTTAAAGATTTAATAGCCGGAAAATATGGAACGACTCCAGTTCCAATAAAAAAAACATTTAGAAAAAAAATCATAGGAGATGTACCAGTTATTAATTGTAGGCCTGCAGATCTATTGAAGCCAGAACTTGAAAAACTTCGTTCAGAAATATCTGAATGGATAGAACAAGAAGAAGATGTTTTATCATATGCACAATTTCCAAAAGTATCGATAGACTTTTTTGAAAAAAGACGCAACAAAAAATATTCAATAAATGAAAAAGTAGATATAAAAAACAAAATACATCCCATTTAAAAAATCACACCAGCCTTTTCTAAAAAGGTCTGGTTTTTATTTTGTATATGTAGAACCTTAAATGTTTCACGTGAAACACTTTAAAATAATTTGAAATAATGATATAATTTAAAAATAAAAGATCATTTTTATTATATAATCATGTTTGTTTTAAATCTAAAACATTAGAATTTTTTTCAAAAAGGAGCCATAACTTTTGGGTAAAATTGTATCAATAGTAAATCAAAAAGGTGGAGTAGGAAAAACTACTACTGCTGTTAATCTTTCTTCTACTATAGCTTTTTTAGGATATAAAATTCTTTTAATTGATATTGATCCTCAAGGGAATTCTACAAGTGGAGTCGGCATAAACAAAAGAGAAATTAAACACTCTTCCTATGATGTAATAATTGGAGGAATAAATCCTGAACAGGCTTTATTGAAAACTAATTTTAAAAACTTAGAAATATTACCTGCTAATATAAATTTAGCTGGAGCAGAAATAGAAATAATAGATCTACCTCATAGAGAAGCAAGGCTTAAAAATGCAATTCTACCTATAAGGTCAAATTATGAATTTATATTTATAGATTGTCCTCCTTCATTGGGGCTAATAACTACAAATGCTTTGTGTTTAAGCGATAGTTTCCTTGTCCCTATACAATGTGAATACTATGCGCTTGAAGGGTTATCTCAACTTATTAATACAGTTAGAAGAGTTAAAAGAATGTATAATGACCGATTAGATTTAGAAGGTGTGCTTCTAACTATGTATGACGGAAGATTGAATTTAACTCAGCAAGTTGTTGCCGAGATTAAAAAATATTTTCCAAAAAAAGTTTTTAAATCTGTGATTCCTAGAACAGTTAGGCTCTCTGAAGCTCCTAGTTTTGGAAAACCAATTCAATATTTTGATTCGCATTCAAAAGGAGCTGAATCATATGTTTCTTTATCAAAAGAATTTATTTCAAAAAATAAATAAAGGGAGTTAATAAAAAGTGACAATTCGAAAAGGTGGACTAGGTAAAGGTTTAGATGCTATATTTGTAGATAATGAAAGTGAAAGCCAAAATGAAAATATAAAAATAAAAATTTCTGAAATAGAGCCTAATAGAAACCAACCTAGAAAAAATTTTAATGATCAATCTTTGGCTGAACTTGCTGATTCTATTTCTAAGCATGGAGTAATTCAACCTATTTTAGTTAGACCTTTACCTGATGGAGGTTATCAAATAGTTTCAGGTGAAAGACGATGGAGAGCATCTAGAATGGTAGGTATAAATGAAATTCCTGTTTTGATAAAAGAATTGACAGATCATCAAGTTATGGAAATTGCTTTAATAGAAAATTTACAAAGGCAAGATCTTTCCATTATTGAAGAGGCTCAAGGATATAAAGTTCTAATGGAAACTTATGGATTAACACAAGACGAAGTTTCGAAATCTGTTGGGAAATCTAGACCTTCTATAACTAATACGATAAGAATATTAAATTTACCTGATAATATTATACAAATGCTTAAAGATGAAAAAATTACAGCTGGGCATGCTCGAGCAATTTTATCTTTGGAATCTGAAGAAGAAATGCAAAAAATAGCACAAATTATAGTTAATAAAAATTTATCTCTACGACAAGCTGAAAAATTAGCTAAAATATCAGAACAAAATAAAAAAAATAAAAAAAATTCTAAAAAAAGAAGAGATTCTTTTTTTGATGAAGTAGAAATATCTCTTCATGAATACTTAGGAAGAAAGGTGAAAGTTTCAAATTCTACTAAAGGAAAAGGTACTCTTACTTTGGAATTTTACAACAAAGAAGATTTAGCTGAAATAGCAAAAAAATTAGGAGATGATTAACAATTGAATAATAAATATTTTAAAATATCTATAATAAGCTGTGTTATTATTAATATATGTTTTATATGGGGAAATACATTAGTTCCAGGTTCTAAATCTGGAAATATAAGTTTAGAAATTATGAATTCCTTTAATACTTTTTTATCTAATATTGGGGTTAATTTTCAAGTAACAAATTTTATGGTAAGAAAAGCTGCTCATTTCACCGAACATATGGTGCTAGGATTTTTTCTGTTGTTCATGCTAAGATCTTATACTAAAAATATTTTTTCAAATATTTTAAATATTTTATTTATTGGTCTATTTGTTCCAGTTGTAGATGAATTTACTCAATTATTTATAGAAGGTCGCGGAGGAGAAATTAGAGATGTCGTAATAGACTTTTCAGGTATTTTAACCGGTATAATTATTGCTTTTATAATTGTATATATAATAGATTTAAAAAATAATAATAGTCTTAAAATTAAATATAAAAAATAGTTTTTATATAATTTATTATAAAGGAGAGAAAAAATGTTAGATATAAAATTTATAAGAAATAATCCTGAAATAGTTAAACAAGCAATGAAAAATAGAAATATTGATAATATGGATGAAAAAATAGAAAAATTAATTAATATAGATTTTAAAAGGCGTGAAATTAAATCAAAAGCTGAATCTATAAAATCACATCAAAATATAATAAATAAACAAATACCTAAAATTAAAAAATCTGGTGAAGATATTTCTAAAATTATAAAAGAAATGAAACAAATTTCTGAAAACATCTCTGAATTAAATTTAGAATTAAATGCTTTAGAAAAAAAACAAATAGAAATTTTATTGTCAATTCCAAATATTCCAGATAAAAGCGTGCCTATTGGTAAAGATGACTCTGAAAATATCGAAATTAGAAGATTTGGAATTCCAAGAAAATTTGATTTTGATATAAAAACACATTGGGATATTGGTAAATATTTAAATATATTAGATTCAGAAAGAGCTGCAAAAGTAACAGGAAAAAGATTTCATTTCTATAAAGATTTAGGTGCACGACTTGAAAGAAGCTTAATAAATTTCTTTTTAAATACTCACATCAAAAATGGTTATACAGAAATTTTACCTCCTTTTATGGTAAATAGAGAATCTATGACAACAACAGGCCAGTTACCAAAATTTGAGGAAGATGCATTTAAATTATTAGATCAAGAATATTTTATGATTCCAACAGCAGAAGTGCCTGTAACAAATTTATATAGAAATGAAATTTTACCATCAGATAGTTTACCTCAAAATTTTTGTGCATATTCATCATGTTTTAGAGCAGAAGTTGGCTCTGCCGGAAGAGATACAAGAGGAATTATTCGACAACATCAATTTAATAAAGTTGAGTTAGTTAAATTTGTTAAACCTGAAAATTCTTATAATGAATTAGAAAAATTAACTAATAACGCAGAGCAAATATTAAAACTTTTAAATTTACCATATAGAGTAGTATGTCTTTCAACAGGAGATTTGGGATTCACAGCCGCAAAAACATATGATATAGAAGTATGGATGCCATCATATGGAAAATATGTGGAAATTTCATCTTGTTCTAATTTTGAAGACTATCAAGCAAGAAGGGGGTCAATTCGATATAAAGAAAATGCTAAAGACAAAACAAAATTATTGCATACATTAAATGGTTCTGGATTGGCTGTTGGAAGAACGGTAGCCGCTATACTTGAAAACTACCAAAATCAAGACGGAAGTGTTAATGTTCCTGAAGTTTTAGTTAATATGATGGGAACAAATAAAATAAATATATATGGAAATTCTAAAATATTCAAAACATAGAAAAAACATAGAAAAAACATAGAAATTAAATAAACATTGGAACTTTTAAAAATAAATATTTTTTAAATACTAAATTATGTTATAATTTGAAAAATTGTTTCTATAACAATAAAATTTTATCTAAATAAATTTTGGAGGACAAATATATGTGTGGCATAATAGGTTATATTGGAGAAAACGAAGCTGTTCCTATGCTTCTTCATGGTTTAGAAAAACTAGAATATAGAGGATATGATTCGGCTGGAATCGCTATTTATACAGAAAATAAATTAGAAATAAAAAAAGAACAAGGTAGATTAAAAAATCTTATAGATTTACTTAAGCAAGAAAATAATTTATATTCAAACATTGGAATTGGTCATACTAGATGGGCTACACACGGAGAACCATCTAATATTAATTCTCACCCTCATAAAAGTACTTCAGGAAAAATCGCTGTAGTTCACAATGGAATTATTGAAAATTATTTAACTTTGAAGGAAAAATTAATTAAAGAAAAGAAAATATTTATTTCTGAAACTGATACAGAAGTTATCGCTCAATTAATTGAATATCATTATAATGGTAATCTTTTAGACGCAATTATAGAATGTGTTAAAGAATTAGAAGGTTCTTATGCTTTAGGAGTTATTTGCGAAGATAATCCTAATAAAATTATTGCAGTTAAGAAAGATAATCCTTTAATAATAGGATTTGGTGATAAGGAAAATTATATTGCATCTGATATTCCTGCTATTCTTACTAGAACACGTAATATTTTACGCCTTAAAGATGGTGAAATTGCTATTTTAAAAAAAGATAGTGTAACTTTATATGACATGAATAAAAACATTATAAATAACAATATTACTCATATTGATTGGAATATTGAGTCTGCTGAAAAACAAGGCTATGATCATTTTATGCTAAAAGAAATTATGGAGCAGCCACAAGCAGTTAGAAATACTATTAGCCCTAGAATTAAAGATGGAAAAATAATTCTTGATAATATTAATTTAACAAAAGAAGACATTAAAAAAATAAGTAAAATTTGTATTATAGCTTGCGGATCTGCTTATCATGTAGGTTGTGTTGCTAAATACGTATTGCAAAAATCAACTGGTATTCCGGTTGAGGTTGAATTGGCATCAGAATTTAGGTATTCTGATCCCATTATAGATAATAGTGTTCTTATGATTGTAATTAGCCAATCTGGAGAAACCGCAGATACTGTTGCAGCCCTTAGAGAATCTAAAAAATTAGGTGCTAGAGTTTTATCTATAGTTAATGTTGTTGGAAGTTCTATTGCAAATGATTCTGATGATGTTATATACACTTGGGCTGGCCCTGAAATTGCTGTTGCCACCACTAAAGCATATAGCACACAATTATCGGTAATATATCTAATTTCTATATATATGGCTGAAAAATTAGGAACAATATCTCAAGATCAATATGAGCAATATATTCTAGATTTAGAATCACTTCCTGATAAAATTGAAGAAACATTAAAATGTATAGATTTTATATCTGATTTTTCCAAAAATCACTATAAATCTAATGATGTTTTTTTTATAGGCAGAAATTTTGATTATGCAGTTGCTTTAGAAGGATCTTTAAAATTAAAAGAAATCTCATATATTCCTTCTGAAGCTTACGCTGCTGGAGAATTAAAACATGGTACAATATCTTTAATTCAAAATGGAACATTATTAGTTGCTTTAACTACACATGAAAAGCTTTTTGATAAAATGATAAGCAATATAAAAGAAGTCGCATCACGAGGTGCTGTTGTGTTGTCGATATCTACAAATGATAAAAAAGCAGCTAGCAATGTATCTGATTATAATATTTTCATTCCTAAGATTTGCGATATGATGTTACCTTCATTATCAATAATTCCTTTACAATTATTATCTTATTATATTGCACTTAATAGAAACTGCGATATCGATAAACCAAGAAACTAAGCAAAATCTGTTACTGTTGAATAAACATTTTAAAAAGATTTTATCGATATTTTTAAAAAGTAAAGTAGAGTTATATTATGGAAAGATTCGCGATTTATAAAACTAAATTAGGTTTTATTTATATAGTATATAATAAAGATATAATTATATCATTAAAAATATTAAATTATATTCCCAAAACATATGGTATTAAAACTAAATTGACTAATATGGTCTATCTTCAAATTCTAAAATATTTAGAAGGAACATTAAAAAACTTTGATTTTCCTTATAAAATATTTGGAACAACATTTCAACAAAAAGT
>CAYJNP010000020.1:0-8779 GCA_964371665.1 uncultured Eubacteriales bacterium
ATATTGAACTTACAGATATATTAGGATTAAAATATAAAAACAAAAATAAAAGTCTCTTAGAAAAAAACATAAAAAATTTAATAGAAAAAAGGAATATTGCAAGAAATAATAAAGATTTTAAAACTGCAGACGAAATTAGAAACAAGTTAAATGAAATGAATGTAATTATAGAAGATACTAAAAATGGAGTAAAATGGGTGTTTAAAAAAATCTAATTTAATTTGATTGAGGAAATATTAATGAATAATTTGATAATATATAGTTATGATAATAAAAAAATTAAATTAATAGTTCGATCAATTGCTAAATCTTTAAATGCAGATACTTGTGAAATAAACGAAGTTAATGGTTTATTTATAAGCAAAATCAGATCTTTTTTTAGGCTAAAAAGTAATATATTACCATTAAATGTTAGTTTAGCAGACTACGACAATATAATTTTAGTAACAAAAGTTTATAAAAATAATATTATACCTTCAACTTTAACTTTTTTAAATGAATATTTAATTACAAATAAAAATTTTTATTTATTAATAGCTTTTAATAATAATGTTGATAAAATTCAAAAAAATATTTTAGAGGTTATTAAAAAATCCGGTTGAAAGTGTAAAGCTATTATAAAAATCGGAATGGATAATAACACTTTAGAATTATTAAATACAGGGAAAGCAGGGTTAGTTTTTAAAAATAACGTTTTAAATTTATATTAAACGTATTTTATTATAATTTAAAAAATTAATAATAAATATTTTAATCTTACTTGCTTACTTTATTTAATATTATTGACAAATGATTATAATTTATAATATATTAACTTTACAAAAAATAAGAAAGGAATTTTAAAAAGTGTATAATAATCAAAAATTTTTTATATGTAATCATTGTAGAAATCTTATAGAAATAATTAAAAATAATAATGTACCAATAATGTGTTGTGGAGAGAAAATGACAGAACTCATTCCTAATGAAAAAGAAGCTTCTACTGAAAAACATCTTCCTGTTGTAACAAAAACTAATGATATAATAAAAGTCTGCGTTGGTAGTGATGAACATCCCATGACAGATGATCATTCTATAAATTTTATTTATATTGAAACTAAAAATGGCGGTCAACTAAAAAATTTGAGAAAAGACCAAAAACCTGAAATGATTTTTTCAATTTATAACGATAAACCAATCGCTGCCTATTCTTATTGCAATATTCATGGTCTTTGGAAAACATTAATATAAAAATATTACATTAAATTAAGAAAGGATATAAAATAATTATGATATATATATGTGATATATGTGGATGGGAATATAACGAGGAACTTGGTTCAGAAGAAAATGGAATTTCTGTTGGAACAAAGTTTGAAGATCTTCCAAATGATTTTGTTTGCCCGGTTTGTGGAGTTGGTAAAGAGGAATTTAGTTTGAATAAATCTTAATAAAATAAATTTATAAAAAAGATTTTCTTTTATTTTAGAAAATCTTTTTTATTGGTTTTTTAAAAATAACAAATTTAAATTTTAACCTATTAAATATATTAATTAATATAAATATATGGTACAATATCTGGTATAAAAATTGTATATTAAAAATAAATTTATTAAAGAGGTAATATTTATGGGTATTTTGCAATCTCTTTTTGGAAATTATAGTAAAAGAGAATTAAAAAGAATAAAACCTATTGTTGACTCCATTTTATCACTTGAAGATAAATATATTAAAATGGAAAACGAAGAACTCATTGCTCAAACCTCAAAATTAAAAGATAGATTAAAAAATGGAGAAACTTTAGATGATATTTTACCAGATGCTTTTGCTGTTTGTAGAGAAGCCTCTGATAGAATTTTGGGAATGAAACATTTTCCAGTTCAAATTATGGGTGGAATTGTTTTACATCAAGGAAGAATAAGTGAAATGAAAACAGGTGAAGGGAAAACTTTGGTAGCAACTCTACCAGCATATTTAAACGCTTTAACTGAAAAAGGAGTACACATTGTTACTGTTAATGATTATCTGGCACATCGTGATTCTGAAACAATGGGCAAGATCTATAAATTCTTAGGACTCACTGTAGGAACAATATCTAACAATTTTGATAATAATAAAAGAAGAGAAGCTTATAACTGTGACATTACATATGCTACAAATAACGAATTAGGATTTGATTATCTTCGAGATAACATGGTTATATATAAAAAAGAAAAAGTTCAAAGAGAACATCATTATGCCATTGTTGATGAAGTTGATTCTATATTAATCGATGAAGCAAGAACACCACTTATAATCTCTGGCCCCGGAGATAAATCAACAGATTTATATAATATTGTTGATAAATTTGCTAAAACTTTAAAAATGATAAAAGTAACAGAAGTTAATTCAAAAGAAGATCACGATGAACTTTATAAAGATGGAGATTATGTTGTAGATGAAAAAGCTAAAACTTCTACACTTACACCATCTGGAGTAAAAAAAGCTGAAACTTATTTTAAATTAAATAATTTAACTGATTCTGAAAATATAACAATACAACATCATATAAATCAAGCAATAAAAGCATATGGAATTATGATTAAAGATATTGATTATGTTGTTAAAGATGGAGAAGTATTAATTGTTGATGAATTTACCGGCAGACTAATGTATGGTAGAAGATACAACGAAGGTTTGCATCAAGCAATTGAAGCTAAAGAAGGTGTTAAGGTTGAGAGAGAATCTAAAACTTTAGCTACTATAACTTTTCAAAATTATTTTAGATTATATAATAAACTTTCAGGAATGACCGGTACTGCTATGACCGAAGAAACTGAATTTAGAGAAATATACAAATTAGATGTAATTGAAATTCCAACAAACAAACCTATGATAAGAAATGATATTCCTGATAATGTTTTTAAAACTGAAAAAGGTAAATTTCTATTATTAATAGAAGGAATCGAAAATTGTTATAAAAAAGGACAACCAGTTTTAGTTGGTACTATTTCAATAGACAAATCTGAAATTCTAAGTAAAATGTTAAAAAAAAGAGGAATAAAGCATAATGTGTTAAATGCAAAATATCACGATAAAGAAGCTGAAATAATAGCTCAAGCAGGAAAAAAAGGAGCAGTTACAATAGCCACTAACATGGCAGGACGTGGAACTGACATTATGCTTGGCGGAAATCCTGAATATATGGCAAAATCTGAAATGAAAAAAATGAATATTTCAGAAAAATTAATTATTGAATCAACATCTTTATATGAAACAAACGATGCAGAAATTTTAGAATCTAGAAAATTGTATCAAAATTTATATAAAAAATATAAAAAAGAAACAGATTTAGCAGCAGAGGATGTAAAAGCTGTTGGCGGCCTGTTTATTATGGGAACTGAAAGGCATGAATCCAGACGTATTGATAATCAATTAAGAGGGCGTTCTGGCCGACAAGGAGATCCTGGTAAAACGTGTTTTTATCTTTCTGCTGAAGATGATCTTATGAGGCTATTTGGTGGAGATAGATTAAAAAACACACTTAATAGACTAAACGTTGAAGAAACTGAATCAATAGAGAGTAAGATGTTATCAAATACAATTGAAAGTTCTCAAAAAAAAGTCGAAGGAAGAAATTTTGGAATAAGAAAAAACGTGTTGCAATTTGATGATGTTATGAATCGTCAGCGCGAAATTATGTATTCACAAAGAAACAAAGTTCTTAATGGGGAAAATGTTAAAGATCAAATTTTAAATATGATCATTCAGTCTATCGAAGAAACGGTTTTAAAATATGTTTCAGAAGATTCACTAAAAGATGATTGGAATTTAGAAGGATTAAGAGACTATTATTTAGGATGGATTCTTAATGAAACCGATTTACAATATACAATTGAGCAACTAGAAGATATTACAAGCAAAAACATTAGTGATTTCATTTTAGACAAAGCTAAAAATATTTATAAAGAAAAAGAAGATCAATGTGGCATTGAAACAATGAGAGAAATAGAGCGTGTAATTCTTCTTAAAAATGTAGACACTCAATGGATGGACCATATTGATGCAATGGAAGAACTAAAAAAAGGAATACGACTTCGTGCATATGCTCAAAAAGATCCGGTGGTAGAATATAGACTAGAAGGATTTGATATGTTCGATGAAATGATAGCTTCAATAAGAGAAGATACTACTAGAATGTTGTTATCGTTTAAAATTAGCCATCAAAAAGAAGCTCCTAAAAGAGAACAAATTGCAAATCCAACTATTACAAATGCACCTAACAATGGTAGTCCTGAATCTAAAACAATCAAAAAAGACCGAAAAATAGGCAGAAATGATCCTTGCCCATGTGGTAGTGGTAAAAAATATAAAAAGTGTTGCGGAAAAGATAATTAAAAACATACCCTTGAAAATAATTTTTCAGGGGTATATTTTAATAATTTATAGGAGAGCACCATGATACAGCAAAATTTCGATAAAATATACAATATAATGGAACAATCTTTTCCAAGTTCAGAAATAAGAACTTATGAAAATCAAAAAAAATTATTAGATAACAAGTGTTATAAAATTATATTTCAACAAAATAAAAATCATAATGAAATTATATTATTTATTTGTTTTTGGGATTTAGATGATTGTTTATTTATAGAGCATTTCGCAACAAATATTAAATATAGAAATAAAGGAATAGGAAATAAATTTTTAAAACAGTTTATAACAACCTCTAAAAAACCTATTATTTTAGAAGTAGAAAAGCCCATAAAGCATATACAAAAAAGAAGAATATCTTTCTATGAAAAATTAGGTTTTAAACTTAGTAACTATAAATATACTCAACCATCATTAAAAGAAAATTCTAAAACTTGCAAATTACACATTATGAGCTATCCAAACAATATTTCTAAAGAAGATTTTCTAAAATACAAAAAACAAATTTTTAATATAGTTTATAAAACAGATAAAATAATTTAGAAAATAAAAAAACAAAAAACTATTAAGCACTAATTATTTAAAATTACTTAACAAAAAAAGCATATAAATTAGAAACCTAAATTACACGCTTTAATATATTAAGAATTAGCATTATTTAAACAAAAATTTAAAGATGATTTTTTTCTAGCCGCTGTATTTTTATGCAAAATACCTTTAGAAACAGCTTGATCAATACATTTTATTGCAATTTTAAAAGCTTGCTCTTGGTTATTAGATTTTTCAATTGCTAGATTAGCTTTCTTTATTGTTGTTTTTAGATTAGACTTAATAGATTTATTTCTATTTGTTTTAGTTTCAATTACTTTCACACGCTTTTTAGCAGACTTAATATTTGGCATTTTATACCCTCCTTTAAATAAACTGCATTTTATAATAACATTAAAATTAATAAAAATCAAATTTTCATTTATAAAAAATATATTAAATTAAAAATATAAATTTTATTTTTTAACAAAACTCAAAATTGTTGAATTGTTAATATTTTGTTTGAAAACAAAGATATATTGTGATAAAATAAAAGTAAGTTTGTCAATATTAATGTTAATGTGCTGTTGATAAAATTGATCTAAACTTTTTGGAGGATATATATGGAGTCATTTAACGAGGCTTGGGAACTTATTTGTGATTATTGTAAAACTAGAATAACCGATGTTGCCTACAAAACTTGGATAAGTAGGATCAAGCCAATAAAATTAGATTTTGATGATGGAGATGTTATTTTATTGGTTCCAAATGAATTTCATCGTCAAACTCTTTGTAGATGTTATTTACCTCTTTTAAATGATGCTTTTAATGAAGTTTTTGGTGCTGGCCTCAATATTTGCTTTACAGTATCAAATGAACTCGATTCTGATAATAAATCAACCAAGAATAATCTTACAATAAGTACTGAATATGAATTTACTTTTGATACTTATATAGTAGGATCGTCTAATAAATTTGCACATGCTGCTGCTTTAGCAGTAGCTGCAAATCCTGCTGGTGCCTATAATCCTCTTTTTATTTATGGGAATTCTGGTCTTGGAAAAACCCATCTTTTATATGCTATTTGTAATGATATAAAAAAAACACGCCCAGAAAAAACTACTTTATACATAAAAGGCGACGATTTTACAAACGAACTCATAGATTCAATTAAAAAAAATAGAACCAGTGATTTTAGAAATAAATATAGAAAACCAGATATTCTTTTAGTCGACGATATTCAATTTATTGCAGGAAAAGATTCAACACAAGAAGAATTCTTTCATACTTTTAATTCTTTATACGAATCCAGTAAACAAATTGTATTAACTTCAGATAGGCCTCCAAAGGAAATTCAAACCCTTGAAGATAGATTAAGAACGAGATTTGAATGGGGACTAATAGCAGATATTCAAACCCCAGATTTTGAAACCAGAATTGCTATAATAAAAAGAAAAGCTGAACTTTTAGAAATAGATATGCCAACTGAAGTTTCTGATTATATGGCGACCAAGTTAAAAACTAATATTAGGCAACTTGAAGGTGCTGTTAAAAAAATCAAAGCTATGAATTTATTAGCCGGAGATAGTATAACAATATCAACTGCTCAAAATGCTATTTCAGATATACTTAATAACGATCAACCTGCACCATTAACCGTTGAAAAAATTATAGATGAAGTATCTAGAACATTTGGTGTTACTCCTGAAGATATGCGTTCATCAAAAAGATCTGCAGCTATTTCAAATGCTAGGCAAGTTGCTATGTATGTATCTAGGGAAATAACTCAGATGTCTATGACAAATATAGGAGAAGAATTTGGAGGACGAGATCATTCTACAGTAGTTTATGCTATACAACAAATGGAAAAGAACATGAAGAAGATTTCTAAAACCAAAAATATTGTAGAAGATATCATAAAAAATATTAGAGACAGATAAATAATAATTTTTTTATTATAATATTAACCTAATTTATTTAAAAAATATTTGTTGAAAACTTTTAACTGTTTTTTTAAAATTAGTATTTTAAGGTTAATGATTTACTAACATTTATTTAACATTCCACTAAAAATTTTCATCAGCATTGTTGAATTTTCTTTTTAATTAATTTTTGTGTAAAAATTTTAAAAAATTTCAACAAAATGTTTTTAAGTTTAACAATTGGATTTTATTGAGATTAAAGCACTTTTCAACAATTAAACAAGCCCTACTACTAATACTAAATTAAATATATATTATAAGCATTTATATTAAGGAGTGATTGTTATAATGAAAATTACATGCGATCGTCAACAATTGTTAGATATTGTGTTGAATGTTCAGAAAGCGGTCTCATTAAAATCTACAATTCCTGCAATAGAAGGGATTTTATTTGAAGCTAACGAAAAACAACTAAAGATGGTAGGATACAACTTAGAATTAGGAATAACAACAGTTTTGGATGTAACCGTTTTAAAAGAAGGTTCTATTATTTTAAATGCAAAGTTGTTTTCTGAAATTATTCGCAAAATGCCCGATAAAATTGTTACAATATCAACTGATGATAATTATATGACAAACATTGTTAGTGGACTTAGTGAGTTTTCAATATTAGGAATTAATGCTGAAGATTTTCCTGAGCTTCCTTCTATATCAGATTCATCTAATATATCAATAACGGGGCAAACATTAAAAAATATGATAACTCAAACCTTATTTGCAGTTTCTGAAAATGATTCAAAACCTATTCACACAGGTTCACTATTTGATATTTCTGATTCTAAAATAAGTATTGTGTCGGTTGACGGGTATCGATTAGCAATGAAAACAGAACATATTAAAACTACAGAAACTTTCAAGTTTGTTGTTCCTGGAAAAACTTTAGGGGAGCTTTCTAAACTTATACCTGAAAAAGATACGGATATTAAAATCATTATAGGAAGACGACATATTATTTTTGAAATAGAAAATTATTCAGTGATTTCACGTTTGCTAGAAGGAGAATTTTTAGATTATAAATCAGCGATACCATTGTCGAAAGAAACACAAATTACTGTTAACAAAAGAGAATTTATTAATAGTATTGATAGATTATCATTATTAATAACTGATCGAGTTAAATCACCAATTAAATGTGTTTTTTCAGATAATCAAATAAAAATGTCTTGTTCAACATTTATAGGAAAAGCTAGTGATGAAATAAATTCAGTTATAGATGGTAAAGCTGTTGAAATTGGATTTAATAATAAATATTTGTTAGATGCACTTAAAAATTCTGATTGTGATGAAGTTTTAATTCAATTAAATGGTGCACTTAGTCCTATGAAAATACTTCCTATAGAGGGTGAATCTTTTTTGTTTTTGGTTTTACCGGTAAGATTAAAATCTGAATAGATTAAAGAAGGTAATATTTTGATTAAAATTGAAAAAATACAAATAAAAACAGAATTTATTAGGCTTGATAGTTTTTTAAAATTTATTGGAGCATTATCGACCGGTGGGGAAGCTAAGTTTGCGATAAAAAATAAAAAAGTAAAGGTTAATGGGGAAATTTGTACAATGAGAGGAAAAAAAATGTATGATGGTGATATAGCAGAATACAACAATGTTATATATGAGGTATGTTATAGTTGAGAGTTGATAGAGTAGAATTTTTTAATTTTAGGAACTTGATCAACTCTGATATTCATTTTGATTCGTCAGTAAATATAATACATGGTGATAATGCTCAAGGAAAAACAAATATTTTGGAGTCGATATGGCTATTCACAGGAGGAAGATCTTTTAGATTAACCAAAGATAAAGATTTAATTAAATTTGGTTTAACTAATTCTATTTTAAAAATAGATTTTTTTGCCAGAAATAGAACCCAAAGTGCT
>CAYJNP010000021.1:0-8640 GCA_964371665.1 uncultured Eubacteriales bacterium
GGTTATAAATTATGAATATAATATCGATATGTTTAATTGGAATTATTGCAACTTTTTTATCTTTAATACTAAAAAAATATAATCAAGAATATGCTTTAGCAATAAGTTTAATTACTGGAATACTAATATTTATAATTATTTTATCTCAAATAACTGAATTTATTTCTCAAATTCAAGAGCTTGTAAGAAAAACCTCCTTACCAATAGAATATGGAACTATCCTTTTAAAATCTTTAGGAATATGTTTCTTAACACAATTTTCTTCAGATATTTGCAACGATGCAGGTGAAAATGCTTTGTCTTCAAAAATTGAAATTGCAGGAAAAATAATAATGCTTATAATATCTTTGCCTTTATTTCAAAAAGTTACTAATATCGCTATAGATCTTATTAAATAG
Organism: uncultured Eubacteriales bacterium; assembly: GCA_964371665.1. GTDB lineage: Bacteria > Bacillota > Clostridia > Oscillospirales > Acutalibacteraceae > CAYJNP01. Next base: position 399 of record CAYJNP010000021.1, read on the forward strand.
GTGGATTTTATGAAAAAAATTGTTTTATTATTTTTTTTAATAATATTTTCAACTATTACAGTTTATGCCGAAGATAATATTTTTGAAGATACATATCAAGAACAGTTAGAAATAAGCGGAGCTGAAAATTTAATAAATTATATTGAAAAAGAATCAAGAGAAAATTTAAAAAATATAGGAATAACAGGAAGTAATTTTAATGATATAGCTAAAATTAATCCACAAAAAATATTTGAAGAAATTTTAATTATTGCAAAAAAAATTTCATATACCCCATTATCAATATTTAGCATAATTTTAGCGATAATTATTATTTGTGCATTATTTAATGGATTAAAATCTTCTATTGGAGATAAACCTATGCAGCAAACAATCTCAATTGTTAGTACTTTATGTGTATGTGGATGCATAGTAGTTCCAATAGTTAAATGTATAGAAAATGTTTCAAATGTTATTAAAAATGTTGCTAATTTTATGATCGTATACGTTCCGGTTATTACAGGGATAATGTTTACTTCTGGGCAAGCATTATCTGCAACTAATTATAGTTTTATGATGGTTACTGCGGGGGAAATTATATCTCAAATAGCTGCAAGATTATTATCGCCTTTATTAAATATGATTTTAGCAGTTTCAATTGTATCATCTATTTCTTTTAAAATGAATCTTTCTAGTGTGTGTGATATTTTAAACAAAAGTGTTAAATGGGTGCTTGAATTTGTTATGGCTACATTTGTAACACTTATGACAATTCAGACGTTTGTTGCAACATCTGCAGATAATTTGGGAACTAAAAGTGTTAAATTTGCAATAAATAGTTTTGTTCCAGTAGTTGGAGGAGCCTTAAGCGAGGCATACACTACAGTTTATGGATGCTTAAAGTTATTAAAATCAGGGCTAGGAGCATTTGCAATATTAGCAGCGGGGTTTATGTTTATTCCAATAATTATAGAATGTATATTTTGGCTTATATCTTTGAATTCATGTGCATGTATTTCAGATATTTTTGAATTAACATATATCTCGAATTTGCTTAGATCCTCGTCAAAGGTTTTGAGCACAATTCTTATAATTTTAGTTTGTACTATAACTATACTTCTTATTTCAACAGGAATTGTTTTAACTTTAGGAGGAAATTAGAAATGCAGGGTATATCTTCATGGATAGGAGTTATTTGTTTTTCTTCCATAGCTTGTTCTATGTTAGAATTTATGATTTCTAATGGAAAAATGGAAAAAATGATAAGGCTTATTTTTGGAGCATTTATGATAATTTCTATTTTAAATCCTCTTATAACGACAGTTTTAAATATTGATTTGAAAATAGATAACAAAAATCAAAATTATATAAATCATATAGAAAATAATATTCATCAACAATCAATAAACATAGTTAAAAAAAAAATTAAATGTGATTATACAAGAAGAACTCAAAAAAATAAATATTAAAGAAAAAAAGATTAATATTTTTATGGATAACCAAAACAACGAGTGCATATTAATTGATAAGGTTGAAATTTATCTTCGAAAAGAAAATTTTAGTAGTAAAGAGGAGGTTCAAAAAATTTTAAAAGAAAAATTAAATGTTAATGTAGAAGTTGTAGTTTAAAAAGACGTATACTCTCCCGGAGGAAATTTATGGATTTTGAAAAAAAAACATCTCACAAAAAATTTTTAACTGAAATATTTTCTAATGATAAATATAAAAAAATAATAATAATCGCCGGGTTTACAGGTGTAGCTTTGATATTTATTTCAGGAATTATAAAACCGAATGAAAAAAATGTTAATAATAGATATGAAGAAAAATCGTCTATTACAACTGATGAGTATGTAGGAAAATTAGAAAATAGCCTTAAAAATATGATTTCAAGTATTAAAGGTGTTGGAGAATGTAAAGTTATGGTTACAATTGAAAATGGAACGCAGACTATTTATGCAACTGAAGCAAAAAAAAATACAGAAGATACTGAAGATTCTTCAGATGGAAATATAAAGAGAAAACAAAAAAGCGATGATTCAGAAACCAAATACATAACAATTAGAGGCCCTAATGGAGAAGAAAAAGCATTATCAATAACTGAAGTTCAACCAACAATTAAGGGTGTAGTAGTGGTGTGTGCTGGGGGGGATGATCCATCAGTACAACAAAGGGTTACAAATGCTGTTATAACAGCTTTAAATATTACAAATAAAAGAGTTTGTGTTATAAAATAAATTATTATTAATATGGAGGAAAATAATATGGGTTTAGGAAAACGTCAATTAGTTTTAGCCGCTTTAATTTTAGCATTGGGAGCAGCAGTATATTTAAACTGGCAGTTTTCTGATAGCAAAAATTTAATAGCAACAAATACATTGGAAGCTGCAAAGGAACTTGGGGAAGCAAAATTTGTAAATAATAGTGTAACAGAAGAACCTCAAGAGCAAGAACAAATAGAAGAAGAAAACCCTCAAGAAACAAATTCACAAGAATCCGATGAATATTTTTCAAAAGCTAAAGAAAACAGGCAAACTGCTAGAGATCAAGCTACTGATATGGCTAAAGAAATATTAAACGATATAAAATCGAGTGATGAAGCAAAAGCTGAAGCTGTCAAACAAGCAGCTGACATAGCAAAAAATATGCAGCAAGAATCTAATATAGAAAGTTTAATTAAGGCAAAAGGATTTTCTGAATGTTTAGCGTTTATTCAAAATGGAGAATGCAGCATTGTTGTTAGCAAAGATGGACTAAATGAAAATTCTGCAATTATGATTAAAGATGTAATATCAGGACAATCAGGAGTAACTTATGATAAAATTAAAATTACAGAATGCCAATAGTTAATTTATACTTAATTTAATATATCAAAGATCACTATTCATATTAATGTGAATTAGTGATTTTTTAATTATTAAGCTACATAAACAATTTTAAATTTAATACATTTGACTTTTAAGCACATTGACCATATAATTATTTTAGTTATTTTGAATATTAGGAGGACAGTACTGATGAAAAAAATGAGCAAGCCGATCTTTTTAATCATTGCTCTACTCATCTTTTTTTTAAGTTATGTTTCATTTTTTGGAATTTATGGCTTAAATGGAGATATTCCTGTTACTTATATAAAAGGAGCTAAGGATATAAGATGGGGAATAGACATTAAAGGTGGAGTAGAAGCGACATTTAAACCAGCAGGAGATATAGAAGCTACAAGTAATCAAATAGATGCTGCTAAGTCTATTGTAGAAACACGTCTTGTTAAAAATAATATCACAGATTACGAATTATATGCAGATTCAAGTAATAATAGAATTATAGTTCGGTTTCCATGGAAAGAGGATGAAAAAGATTTTGACCCTGAGAAGGCTATTAATGAGCTTGCAGCAACAGCATTATTAACATTTAGAGAAGGAAAAGAATTTGAAACAACCGACATTGATTCTGATGGAAATACGGTTTATAAAACTCCAAAGGGGACAACAGCTCAAAGAGTATTAATAGAGGGTAAAGATATTGAAAATGCACAAGCGATGACTTCTTCAAATCAGACTTCTAATCAAATTGAATATTCGGTTCAACTTAAATTTAACAGTGAAGGAACTCAGAAATTTGCAGATGCAACAACTGAATTATCTGGAAAAACAATGTCTATTTGGATGGACGATGTAATGATTTCAAGCCCAACAGTTAATGCCGCTATAACTGATGGAGTAGCGTCTATAACAGGTAGTTTTACTGCAAAAGAAGCTTCTGATTTAGCTTCTAAAATTAATGCAGGAGCGCTTCCTTTTGCATTAGAAGTTGTAAATTTTGGGTCAATTAGTCCAACCATAGGCTCTTCTGCTCTATATGCTATGACATTAGCTGGAGCTATTGCATTTACATTAATATGTATATTTATGATGACAAAATATCGTTTACCTGGTTTTATAGCTTGCATTGCTTTACTTGGACAGTTAGGGTTATCTTTTGCAACTATTTCGGGATTCTTTTCGTTTGTATCTAGTTTTACAATGACTCTGCCTGGAATCGCAGGAATCATTTTATCGATAGGAATGGGTGTTGATGCAAATATAATTACTGCTGAAAGAATAAAAGAAGAATTGATTTTTGGGAAGTCTATCGATGGAGCAATTAAAAATGGAACTAAATCTAGCTTTTCAGCAATATTTGATGGAAATGTTACTGTTGTAATTGTTGCTCTTATTTTGATGAGTGTTTTTGGACCTTCTAATATTCTTTCTATTATCTTTGGTGCATCTACAACAGGGATTATTTATTCGTTTGGATATACGTTGTTAATAGGAGTTATATCAAATTTTATAATGGGTGTAGGGGCTTCAAGGTTAATGATAAAATCAATATCAAAGTATAAACTACTCCGCAAAAAAAGTTTTTATGGAGGTAGTAACAATGAAAAAGTTTAATATAGATTTCGTGGGTAATAAAAAGATATATTTTAGTATTTCATTAGGGATAATGGCGATAGGGATAATTTTTAATATAATTTTGGGCACACAGCTTGATATCCAGTTTACAGGTGGAGCAATATCTAAATATTCTTATGTTAGCAATTTAGATGAAGCAGAGTTAAAAGATATTGTTCAAAATGCAACTTCTGAAAATGTTTCGATACAAATCAGCAAAAATATTTCATCTTCAAATGATAAAAATATTTTATCTGTTGAATTTTCTGGAGGAAATGAGATTTCGTTAGAACAACAAAAAAATCTAACCGATAGTCTTCTAGAGAAATTTCCAAATAGTAGTTTTGAACAAATTGAGGTTTCATCAGTGAATCCTTCTATGGGACGAACATTTTTCTTTAAATGTTTAGCTGCAATAGGCATAGCTTCTATTTTGATGGTTCTATATGTAACATTTAGATTCAGAAAAATTAGAGGATTATCTGCTGGTATGATGGCATTAGTGGCTTTAGCGCATGATATTATAATGGTATATTTCACATTTATAATATTTAGAATGCCACTAGACGATAGTTTTATTGCGGTTATATTAATGATTTTGGGATATTCCTTAAACGATACGATTATTATTTATGATAGAATAAGAGAAAATAGAGATCTTATGAATAAAAAAACTCCACTTAATGTTTTGGTAAATAAAAGCATGAATCAAACATTTCAAAGAACAATAAGTACATCGGTGAGTACATTAGTAGCAATATCTTCAGTTTTGATTGTAGCACTAGTTTTTAATTTGCCTTCTGTTGTATCTTTTTCATTGCCAATGCTTGTAGGTGTTTTATCGGGATGTTATTCTAGCATATGCATTGCTTGTCCATTATGGGTATTATGGGAATCTAAAAAATAATATATAAAGGTTTGAAATATAAAAAACAGAGTATCGCAAATAAAGATACTCTGTTTTTGATTTTTATAAAAGAATTTTTTATTATTAAAGATCTCCTAATTTTTGAATACATTCTTTGCATATATTTCTTCCGTTAAAATGTATTACATTATCTACATTATCGCAAAATGTACATTGAGGTTCATATTTTCTTAAAATAATAGAAGCTCCTTCTATAAAAATTTCTAACGAATCTTTAGGATCTATATTTAAAACATTCCTTAGTTCTATAGGTAAAACTATCCTGCCTAAATTATCTACTTTTCTAACAATCCCAGTTGATTTCATATATTCAACCTTCCTTTCGGGTTTATAATATGTCATATTGTGTCATATGACGTTACAATAATACTATTTTTTTACAATTTTGTCAACTCATCTCCATAAATTTCCTTTATGTTTGTAATATGATCCAAATTATTTTAATATATTTAGTTTATATGTATAAAGTGGTGATAATTTTTGATAAATTATATATGGTCTGGTATGATATTAATAAGTTTAGTATGTTCAATAATAACAGGAAGAACATCACAATTATCTGAATCGATACTTAGTGGTGCAGAGGAATCTATAAAATTAGTAATTTCTATATTAGGGATTATGTGCTTATGGACTGGTTTGATGAATATAGCTGATGAAGGAGGAATAACAAAAGTAATTTCTAAAATCCTTTTTCCTATATTAAAAAAATTATTTCCTGATTATAATAAAGATAGCAAAGCTATGAGAGCGATATGCCTAAATGTTGCTGCAAATATTTTAGGGTTAGGTAATGCTGCAACTCCATTTGGAATACAAGCTATGAAAGAAATGCAAAAAGAAAATAAAATTAAAGAAAAAGCTAATAATAGTATGATTATCTTTATAGTTATAAATACAGCTTCATTACAGCTTATTCCGACACTTTTAACAGTTTTAAGACAAAAACATGGATCTGATTCTCCGTTGGATGTTTTACCTGCAATTTGGGCAACCTCTATAATATCTTTATGCATCGGTATTGTATCAGCAAAGCTTCTTGAGAATAGAGGTAAAAAACATTGAATAAAATTGGAGAATATATAATACCAATATCTGTAGGATTAATAATAATATTTGGATTAATTAGAAAAGTTCCAGTATTCGATATGTTTATACAAGGAGCAAAAAATGGAATAAAATCAACTGTTAATATAATACCTCCAATGGTAGCGTTGATTTTATCAGTTACTATGATGAACGCATCTGGAGCTTTAGACATATTTTCATCATTTTTAAAACCACTAACTAATTTAATAGGTTTTCCATCAGAACTTCTTCCTTTAGCAATTTTACGTCCTGTTTCAGGTAGTGGATCTATTGCTATGCTAAATAACATTTTTAATACTTGTGGTGTAGATAGTTTTGCAGGGAAATTAGGATCTGTTATGATGGGGTCAACTGAAACAACTTTTTATATAATAGCAATATTTTTTGGATCATTAGGGATAAAAAATACTAGACATGCAGTGATATCTTCTTTAATGGCAGATATATCTTCAGTTTTTATCTCTCTTTTTGTAGTGAATTTATTGTTTAATTAAAATAAAAAACTCATATTATATTTTTAGTGCCATATTTTTGGCACTTTTTTGTTGTTTTTTAATTTTAAAAGCTTGATTTAATTAAATGAAAATGATACAATTAAAATAGATTAAAGTTTTGAAATGCATTTTAGTGCATTATGATTTCAATTTTGTTTAAGAAAGGAAGTGTTTTTATGAAAAATATAGAAATATTTAAATTCTATAATGAATTAAATGAAAATGAAGATCTAAAAAATATTATTTTAGGAGTTGTTGGAGATATAAACCAATACAATGATAGTGAAAAAATACAAGATTTATTAAAAAATAAAATAATTCCCATATCAAAAAAATATGGTTATAACCTTGAGGTAGAAGATTTTTGGAAATATGAAAAAAATCTAAAATTATATCAAAAAAATGAAACTGATGAAATCAGTTTAGAAAATTTAGATAAAGTATCAGGAGGAATATCTTTGAAATCATTTATATCAACTTCGCTTGCAATAATCACTATATTAGGAAATACTGGAATATGTGCTATGGCTGAAGGACCAGATTCAGATCCAACAAATAGTCAATCTCAAAGTGCAACAACTGGCATTGAATTTTTATTAAGTGATCCTATATCTAATGCAGTAGCAATATTTGAGTTTATTTTGCAAAGCTTAGATCAAAATGCCTTAGAAAATGTTGTGAATGCTAATACTGCAAATCCATTTATTTTAGCTTGTATTCAAACTAACCATATAAATCATATGACGACAATCATGGAAATAATGAAATCAAAAAATATTGCAATTTCACCAGAAGCGTTAAGACGTATAGTAGATGTATACATTCAAAATAATTATGATAATGATGCAATTATTTCATTAATTTCAGATAATATAGGTTGGAAGTCAGATGAAAATATAATATTTTTGACTAATATAATTAATATGTTTGTGCATGAACAAAATTCAGATATAATATTAGATTTAATAAATTTATCTTATTCTAAAAATATAAATTTAGATAATTCCACTTGGAATAATATAATCTTAACATTGATTAATATTAAATATGATAATGATTATATTATAAATCTTATTTCAAAAATATCTGAGTATTCAACTAACGAAGATAATGAACTTTTATTTTCTCAACTTATAGAAACATCTACTGATATTAATAATGATGAATTGTTAGGAAAAATTTTAGAACTTAGGGAAAATAATCTAAATGCAGTACAACCAGTTGCAGCAACGAGTGCACAAGTAGTAGTTCCATCAGATATGCTAGAAAATGTTAATTGGGAAGATGGAAAGATAGCAGGTGTTGAAGTTGCACAT
>CAYJNP010000022.1:0-424 GCA_964371665.1 uncultured Eubacteriales bacterium
TATAATTAAAATTTTATCATCTATTTTGGATATAGTCAATATTTTTTAATTAATTTATGTATTTTTTTGTTGAGTTAGGGTAAAAAATATATTATTTATAAATATTTCTAAGTATATTGATTACACTAAACGTGTATGTTATAATAATTATAGATTTTTAAAGTGTTTTCCATAAGTAGTGTTAGTTTTTATAGAAAGGATTTTTACTATGGTTAAAGGTAAATTTGGACATAATTTAAAATCTCTTAGGATTAAATTAGGACTAACCCAAGCTCAATTAGCCAACAAACTAAATGTTTCTACATCATCAATCGGAATGTATGAACAAGGTAGAAGAGAACCTGATAATGCTATGCTTTCTAAAATTTGCCATAAATTTCAAACTACTACCGATTCTTTGTTAGGAATAGAAAATCATCAACCT
>CAYJNP010000022.1:434-4602 GCA_964371665.1 uncultured Eubacteriales bacterium
AGATGAATTTGCATATTCTCTTCAAAAAAATACTGGTATTACATTTAACGGAAAACCTATTAGTGAAAACGATAGAGAAAAAATTATTGCAGCAATAAGAGTTGCTGCTGCGATAGCTATTTTGCCTTAACTTAAATTTAAAAATTCCTTGTTGTATAGAATTAATCTTAATGGTATAATTAATTTTATTAATCGTGGAGGTGTTGTTCGATTTATGAATTTTATGGGTCAAGGAAATCAAATGTGGGTTATGATATTTGCTTATGTTGTAATATTTGGTGGGTTATATTTTATTTTATTTAGACCACAACAAAAGAAAAGAAAGCAAGAAGAGTTAATGAGAAAAGAACTTCAAATTGGTGATGAAATAACAACTATTGGTGGAATAATCGGAAAAGTTGTTTCAATTAAAGAAACCTCTGAAGTTTTAATTATTGAAACTGGCGTTGAACGTAATAAAATAAAAATTAAAAATTGGGCTGTTGCAAGTAGAGATAATGTTCGTCCTGATGAAATGGCTGAAACTTCTAAGTAATATTTATTCCTTTTAAAGAATACAGTTTAATATGTATTTCTTTAAGGGGGATATTTTTTTGAAACAAAATAAAAATGTAGATAATTGCAGTCCTATTATTAAAATTATAAAGTCAATATCAATTAGTGCTTTTATTGGTATACTAATTTCTATATCGATTTTAGCCATTAGTTCTATAATATTTTTAAAATCTGGAAATTTTCCTATATATATAATAAATACATTAACCATTTTAATAATTTCTTTTAGCACTATAATAAGCGGGTACATTAGTGCTAGGATGCTCTGTGCTAATGGAATGTTTTTTGGTATTTTAACTGGATTTGTAATATTTATTATAATCTTTATTTCAGGCCTTATGTGTTATTCCGGTGAAATCACTTCTATTATACTAATAAAATTAATAGCTTTATTATCGTCAGGAGCAATTGGGGGAATAATCGGAGTTAATAAAAAAATTAGGATTAAATAGGATCTATTTTTGTTATATTATAACTTATTTTTAAATTTTTATTTTCTAATTTAAAAAAATAAATTGTATAAATTAGATTATCTTGTAAATAATATTTGCGTAAATAAAATTAAAAATTACAAATTACAATATATGCGTTTTTAAAAATATTATTTTGGATAAGGATGATTTAAATGAAAGCTACAGGTATAGTGAGGCGAATTGATGATTTGGGCAGAGTTGTTATTCCTAAAGAAATTAGAAGAACTCTTCGAATAAGAGAAGGGGATCCATTAGAAATTTATACCGACGCTAACGGTGAAGTAATATTTAAAAAATATTCCCCTATAGGAGAAATATCAAGATTTGCTTCTGAATATGCTGAAATATTAGCAAGAGTTTCTAGTTTACCTACTTTAATTTCTGATAGAGACCATATAATCGCCGTAGGTGGTGCATCTAAAAAAGAATTTATGGAAAGAAGAATTACTTCAGCTTTAGAAGATTTAATTGAAGAAAGAAAAAATTTTGTTACAAGTAAGGAAAATAAAAATTATATATATCCAATAGAAGGCATAGATAAACCAGCAGTTATAGCTTTTCCTATTATTTCAGCTGGAGATATCTCAGGATCAGTTATTATGTTAGCAAATGAAAAATCACATGGTTTCACAAGTGAAGCTGAAATAAAAATGGTACAAGTAGCAGCCGATTTTTTAGCAAAACAAATGGAAGAATAGCTTTATATAGTACCCTAAATGTTTGATAAAACAAATCTTCATTTTGAGGGTGCTTATTTTTTATTAATTATATTTTTATTATTTTTAAAAAATATATATATTTAATTATTAATATTAAACTAATTTATAAAAACATGAATAATTTCAAACTTATTTTTATACATAATAAATTATACATATTTAAAAACTATAAGTTATTATTTAATCAACTTACTCCTATTAGTATACTATTATAATTTTAGATTATTTGTATTGACAAATATAAAATATTTATATATAATTGCTTAGTAGTTGTTTTTAAGAGGGCCATTAGCTCAGTTGGTCAGAGCAACCGGCTCATAACCGGTTGGTCCGGGGTTCGAATCCCTGATGGCCCACCATATTTATTAACTATTAGGTTTTGTATTTTGTTTATTTTATTATGTTAGTTAGATTTATTTTTGCAAATTTTTTAATATATTAATTTTGTTACATTATTTAAATATCCATCATGCAAGTAAATTAATTTGCATGATGGTTTTTGATTAGTTAATACAATAACCTTAATATTATTTTATTTTAATATTTATTATAAAATAAGGTGTTTTAAAAATGAAAAAAATAATTTATATTGCATTAATTGTTTGCATATGCTTTAATCTGATTTCTTGCTCAAATAATTTAAATCGAGCATATAATCAAACTATATACTACGATTTAGATCATGAACCTAAAACTCTTGATCCTCAAATTGCTAACGATAATCCTTCAAATCTTATTATGAAGGGTTAGTAAAATTAGATGAAAATAATCAAATTGTTCCTGGAGTAGCACAAAAATTTGAACAAAATGAGGATTTTACATCATTTACTTTTTATTTAAGAAAAGATGCAAAATGGTCTGATGAAAACGCCACTAGTGTTACTGCACACGATTTTATTTTTGGAATTAAAAGATCAATATCAGCACAAACAGCTTCTGAAAATGCGTATAAACTGTTTGGAATAAAAAATGCTAAAAATATAAATCTTAATTATGAAGACGAATATAATCTGGGAGTTTATGCTATAGATGATTATACTTTGAAAATTGATTTAGAATATTCTAATGAAGATTTTACTCGTGTTTTAATTGAACCTGTATTTATGCCATGTAACCAGATTTTATTTGAAAATTCTAATGGTGAATATGGACTTCAATCTAAATCAATTCCAGGTAACGGACCTTTTATGGTTAGAACAAATTATGGTTGGGATCATGATGAAAAGCTAATTTTAATTAGAAATCCTAATTATACAGGCGAAAATGCTCCTATTCCATCGGGGATTAATTTTTCAATTAATAATAGTAACACTAATATTATTGAAAAAGTTGAAAAAAATAAATTAGATGCAGGGTCTTTAACAAGTGAATTTATAGATAAAGCTAAAGATCAAGAATATAATTTAACATCGTTTAACGATGTAATTTGGGGTCTTAGTTTTAATATGTCTAATAATATTTTAAAAAATCTTAATATAAGAAAGTCATTTATTCAATCGCTTTCAAGAGATAATCTATTATCTTCAATCCCTAAAAATAGTATTATAGCAAATGATATTATTTTAAATTCAGCAACAATTAACGGCAAAAACTATAGAGAATTAGCAAAACAAAATTTATATTTACCCTATAATTCTGATGCAAAAGATTTTCTAAAATTAGGACTTAAAGAATTAAAACTAAGTGAACTTCCTATTACTACGATTTTATGTACTGATGACGAAAAAACTAAAATTATGGTAGGTAATATGCTTGAAATTTGGAGCAAACAACTTGGAATTTATTTTAATATGCATCCTTTGCCAAAAAAAGAATTAATGATGGCTTTGAATTCTGGAGATTATCAGTTAGCTATTTCTCCTATTCAGTCTACAGATAATAATGTGTTTGACAGTTTAAATAAATTCACTAGCAATAATAAATATAACATTTGGAATATGAAAGATTCAAATTATGATTTAAAACTTAAAAATTTACCTGATAATTACAACAAACAATTAAATTTAGCAATAGAATCTGAAATTTATTTAAATAATATGGCTGTATTTTATCCATTATATTGTCAAGAACGGTTCTTCTTTTCTGCTCCTAATGTTAAAGGTATAATTTTTCATCAATATGGAGGAAGAGTAGATTTTATAAAAACTTTAAAGTATTAAATAAAAAGGTGATTTCTATATAATCAACAACCACCTTTTTACAATAGTAATGATTTTAAATATTTACCTGTATATGAATGAGAACATTTTAAAATTTCTTCAGGGGTTCCTTTAAAAATTACATTCCCCCCTTTATTTCCACCTTCTGGGCCTAAATCAATAATATAGTCTGAAGTTTTTATTAACTCTAAATTGTGTTCTATCACCACAACTGTATTTCCATACTCTACAAGTTGGTTAAGGATATTTATTAATTTATGCA
>CAYJNP010000022.1:4612-6542 GCA_964371665.1 uncultured Eubacteriales bacterium
CCTGTCGATCGTTTTGAAAGTTCACTTGCAAGCTTAACCCTTTGAGCTTCTCCTCCAGAAAGTGTTGTTGAATTTTGTCCTATTTTTATATATCCAAGCCCCACTTCTGATAAGGTTTTTAACTTTTTCTGGATTCTTGGTATATTTGAAAAAAATTCTAATCCTTCATCTACAGTCATCTCTAAAACATCATAAATATTTTTATCTTTATATTTTATTTCCAAAGTTTCTTGATTATATCTATATCCATTGCACACTTCACAGGGAACATAAATATCGGGCAAGAAATGCATTTCAATTTTAATTATTCCATCTCCCGTACAAGTTTCACATCTTCCTCCTTTAACATTAAACGAAAACCTTCCAGGCCCAAATCCTCTAATTTTTGCTTCATTTGTAGATGCAAATAAATCTCTAATATCAGAAAATACTCCTGTATAAGTTGCAGGATTTGATCTAGGAGTTCTTCCAATTGGAGACTGGTTAATGTCTATTACCTTATCGATATGTTCCATTCCAAGAATTGAGCTATGTTTTCCAGGTCTAGCTTTAGATTTATATATATGCATAGATAATTTTTTAAATAAAATTTCATTAATAAGTGTTGATTTTCCAGATCCAGAAACACCAGTAATACAAATAAACATCCCAAGAGGGATATCTACATTTATATTCTTCAAATTATTGTGGTTAGCTTTAATAATTTGAATTTTATTTCCATTACCTTTTCTTCGCTGATCAGGAATATCAATTTTTTTAATCCCTGATAAATATTTTCCCGTTATCGAATTTGTACATTTTTTTATTGTATTAACTGTTCCACTGCAAATTATTTCTCCACCATATACTCCTGCTTTTGGACCAATATCAATAATATAGTCAGCAGCATACATAGTATCTTCATCGTGTTCGACAACTATAACAGAATTGCCAAGATCTCTTAAATTTTTTAACGTTTTTAAAAGTTTATCATTGTCTCTTTGATGCAATCCTATGCTTGGCTCATCTAGTATATATAAAACGCCTGTAAGAGATGATCCTATTTGAGTGGCAAGTCTAATTCGTTGGCTTTCTCCTCCTGATAAAGTTCCGGCAGATCGAGATAATGTTAGATATTCTAAACCTACACTTATCAAAAAATTAAGTCTGTTAGAAATTTCTTTTAATATAGGATTTGCTATAATCTGATTTTTTTTAGAAAGATTCAAATTATTAATAAAATCTAAAATTTCTAAAATTGATTTATTACATAAATCACTTATATTAACATTAGAAACAGTTACCGATAGGCTTTCTTTTGAAAGCCTATTACCTTCACATTTATCGCAAATAATAGCACTCATATAATGTTCAATTTCTTCTTTAATCCAATTGCTTTTAGTTTCTTTAAACCTTCGTTCTAAGTTATTTATAATTCCTTCAAATTGCGTAGCATAAGTTCCTGATCCATATTCATTTTTTCTAGTAACTGTTATTTTTTGGCCATTAGTTCCATATAAAAGTATATCTATAACCTTATTTGAAAGCTTTTTAATAGGAGTATCCAAAGAAAACTTGTATTTTTTAGATAAAGCTTCCATATACATAAATGCAATTGTACTTCCTTCCATTGCCCATCCACTACCTTTAAGTGCACCTTGTTTTATAGACAATTCTTTATTTGGAATTATAAGATCTGGATCAATTTTCATAAATATTCCTAAACCAGTGTAAGTTCATCTATGCTAACACCATGATCGGGGCAAGCATAATTTTGTGAAAATAATATATCTTCACTCTCTAATATATTTATAATAATTAGCCCATGAGCAAGTTTTGAAGCAATTTCTATAGAATCCGCAAGTCTTGATCTAATAGATTCTTTTATTATAAGTCTATCGACCACTATTTCCACAGAATGTTTTTTATTTTTTTCGATCGATATATTTTA
>CAYJNP010000022.1:6552-8467 GCA_964371665.1 uncultured Eubacteriales bacterium
ATTCCATCAATTCTAACTCGAGCAAATCCGTTTTTTCTAGCAGAATCAAATTCTTTGCTATGCTCACCTTTTTTTCCTCTAACTATAGGCGCTAAAATTTGTATTTTTAAATTATCTTGTAAATCCATAACTTTATCTACAATTTGGTCAATAGACTGCTTAGAAATTTCTCTTCCACAAATATGACAATGTGGCACACCTATTCTAGCATATAAAAGCCTAAAATAATCATATATTTCGGTAACAGTTCCCACAGTGGATCTAGGATTTTTGGAAGTAGTTTTTTGATCTATAGATATAGCAGGAGATAACCCTTCGATAGAATCTACATTTGGTTTATCCATTTGGCCTAAAAACTGACGAGCATATGAAGATAAAGATTCCACATATCTGCGTTGTCCCTCAGCATATATAGTATCAAAAGCTAAAGAAGATTTCCCAGATCCTGAAAGACCTGTTAAAACAACCAATTTATCTCTAGGAATTTTAATATCTATATTTTTAAGATTATGTTCTCTAGCCCCTTTAATTACTATATTTTTAATGGACATTTTATATTCTCCTTAAAAAGTTAGTTTTCTAATTCTTTAATTTTATCTCTTAAAAAAGCCGCATGCTCGAATTCTAATAATTTTGCCGCCGCTTTCATTTCTTTTGTGAGACTTTCTATTAATTTTATTTTTTGAGCCTTAGTAAGATTTTTTCTTGATTTTTTATCATCTTGATATGAAGATATTTCAAGTATATCAGAAACTTTTTTAACAATGGTTTTAGGAACTATTCCATGCTGCTTATTATATTCAATTTGAATCTCTCTTCTTCTTTCAGTTTCTAATAAAGCCTTTTCCATTGAAGGAGTAACACTATCTGCATACATTATAACTTGTCCATTCACATTTCTAGCAGCTCTTCCTATTATTTGAATTAAAGATCTATCAGATCTCAAAAATCCTTCTTTATCTGCATCCAATATTGCTACTAATGAAACTTCTGGTATATCAAGGCCTTCTCTTAAAAGATTAATACCAACTAAAACATCAAACTTACCTAAACGCAAATCTCTAACAATTTCCATTCTTTCAACAGTATCTATATCATAATGCATATACCTAACTTTTATTCCAACTCCTTCAAAATAAAATGTGAGATCTTCGGCCATTTTTTTTGTAAGAGTTGTAACTAAAATTCGATTTCCTATATCGACTCTCTTGTTTATTTCAGAAATTAAATCGTCGATTTGTCCTTCTACAGGCTTAACGATTATTTCGGGATCAATAAGCCCTGTTGGACGAATAACTTGTTCTATAATTTGAGAACTTTTTTCCTTCTCAAATTCTCCAGGAGTTGCGCTAACAAAAATAGCTTGATTTACTTTATCATAAAATTCATCAAAATTTAAAGGCCTATTATCATAAGCTGAGGGAAGCCTAAATCCATGTTCAATAAGATTTTCTTTTCTAGCTCTATCTCCAGAATACATTCCACGAACTTGAGGTAATGTTACATGAGATTCATCTACAAATAATAAAAAATCCTTAGGAAAATAGTCAATCAAAGTAAATGGAGAACTTCCCTTTGCTCTTCCAGCCATAACTCTAGAATAGTTCTCTATTCCTTTGCAAAACCCTATTTCTCTTAACATTTCAATATCGTACATAGTGCGTTGTTCTATTCTTTGTGCTTCTAAAAATTTCTCTTTCTCTCTAAAAAAAGATAATCTTTGTTCTAACTCTAATTCTATATATGATATAGCTTTTTCCATTTTCTCTTTGGGAACAATATAATGAGAAGCAGGATATATAGCAACATGTTTTAATATTGATTTAAGCTCTCCCGTTAAAGGATTAATTTCACTTATTCTATCAATTTCATCTCCAAAAAATTCTATTCTTATAACAGAATCTCCAGATGCAGC
>CAYJNP010000023.1:0-8363 GCA_964371665.1 uncultured Eubacteriales bacterium
CACTCGTTGTGGAATGTATTTGTTTTATTCGGAAGTATTTTTAATTTTTTTATGATTTTTAATTTTGTTGTAAGATAATATGAAAAAATTTATAAATGAGTTTAAAGAATTTGCTTTAAGGGGAAATGTTATAGATTTAGCAGTTGGAATTATTATTGGATCATCATTTCAAAAAATTGTTAATTCTCTTGTTGATGATATAATATCTCCGGTTATAGGCTTGTTTACGAAAACAGATTTTTCTGATAAAGTTATTTACGTTGGAGAAGTTTCAGTTAAATATGGAGCCTTTTTAACATCAATAATAAATTTTATAATAATGGCTTTTGTAATATTTATATTTATAAAAACTATGAACAAGTTGAACTTTAAAAATCAAGATAAATTAAAATCAAAACCTAATAATACTAGTAAAAAATGCCCATATTGTATTTCAGAAATTAATATTGATGCTATTAAATGTCCGTTTTGTGCATCAGAAATAATAAATAATAAATAAAAATAAAATCGATAAATCTCATTATGAAAATTTATCGATTTTGTTATATTAAACTATTAAGAATTATTGTATCATATCTGCAACTTCATCGGCAAAGTTATCTGAGCGTTTTTCTAAACCTTCTCCTTTTTCATAGCGCTCAAAAGATACTATTAAAATTTTTTCTCCTAATTGTGAAACAATAGAATCGGTATATTTTTGAACGGTTAAACTAGAATCTTTAATAAAAATTTGGTCAACTAAACAGTTTTCTTTATAATATTTATTCATCTTTCCTAAGACGATTTTTTCAGCAACATTATCTGGTTTACCTTCATTAACTACTTGTTCTTTAAGTATTTTCTTTTCATGATCAATTATATCTAAAGGAACGCTTTCTTTATTAAGATATAAAGGATTAACTGCTGCAATTTGCATAGCAATATCTTTTGCATAAGATTTAAATATTTCTGTATTTGCAATATTTTCTGTTGTATCAAATTTAACCATAACTGCTATTCTTCCTTCGGCATGGATATATGTTGAAACTATTCCTTCATATTTTTTAAAACGTCTAATTTTTATATTTTCACCAATAGTTAAAATTTTTTCTTGAACAAGTTCTGCAATAGTTAAACTATTTTTGTTAGTTTTTGTATTTAATAAATTTTCAACGTTATCAAAATTATTTTCCATTACTGTATTTGCACAAATTTTTACAAAATTTTTAAAATCTTGGTTTTTTGCAACAAAATCGGTTTCTGCGTTTACTTCAATAATAACACCAATATTATTTTCTTTATTGGTACATGAATAAGCGATCCCTTCAGCAGCAATACGACCAGATTTTTTAGTTGCTGCCGCTAGTCCTTTTTCTCTTAAAAAGTCTATAGCAATATCTAAATTTCCATTTGATTCAGTGAGAGCTTTTTTGCAGTCCATCATACCGCAACCAGTTTTTTCTCTTAATAATTTAACATCTTTCGCTGTGAATGACATTTTAATCCCTCCATTTATTATAACCAATTTGATTTAAACTCTATTATAATCCACATCTTTAAAATAATGTGGATTATATATTTAAATTACAATTAATAATTTTATTTATTTTTTATAAATTACTCATTAATATTTTTAATTTCAGATTCAACATTTTGATTATCAACAGAAATAGACCCCATATTACCTTCTTTTCCCTCTATTATAGCATTAGCCATAGTTTCAGAAATTAATTTTACTGCGCGAATAGCATCATCGTTACCTGGAATTACGTAATCAATTTCATCAGGATCACAATTAGTATCTACAATTGCTACAACTGGAATTCCTAATTTTTTTGCTTCAGATACAGCAATTTTTTCTTTTCTTGGATCTATAACAAATAAAGCTCCTGGCAAAGATTTCATTTCTTTTATCCCGCCAATGAATTTTTCAAGTTTTTCAATTTCTAAATTTAATTTAATAACTTCTTTTTTAGGAAGAAGTTCAAAAGTTCCATCTGATTCCATTAACCTAAGTTGCTTTAATCTGTCAATTCTACGCTTAATAGTTGCAAAATTAGTAAGCATACCACCCAACCAACGAGCATTAACATAATAAATTCCTGCACGCTCAGCTTCATCTTTAATTGATTCTTGGGCTTGTTTCTTTGTTCCTACAAATAATACTGATTTACCTTCAGCAGATATATCACGAATAAATTTATATGCTTCTTCAATTTTTCTAACCGTTTTTTGAAGATCAATTATATAAATTCCGTTTCTTTCTGTGAAGATATATTTAGCCATTTTAGGGTTCCATCTTCTTGTCTGATGGCCAAAATGCACCCCAGCTTCTAATAATTGTTTCATTCCTACTACTGCCATTAATAATATTCCTCCTATAGGTTAAATCCTCCGTTATGAATAATTTAAATAATAATCACCTATAATAAAAATCATAACGTGTGTTATACATCCGAAATTTTATCACAAATTTAATTACTATGCAAGCACAAGATAATTAATAAATACTAAAATTAATAATATATGTAACTTAAATATTAGTTTTAAAGATTATATTTTTAAGATAATAAATTTTTAATTACATTATCATTTATTTAAATTTGTAAAATAAAAGTGTCAATAAACAACTATATTAATATTCTTAAGTGTAAAACACATAAAAATATTGTTTGTAATGTTAAAAAAATAAAATATTCTATAATTATACTATTAAGCATAATTATAGAATTATCTAAAAATTTTTTATTTATTATATTACAGTTCGGGTAATACCCGACAAGTAAACCTATAAGCCGAATTCTGTCGAGAGCAGTTATCTATCTTGGCTAGATGTTGCCATCTTAGCTCGGTGCCACCATTAGACATGTCGGGTGAACATATAATAAATGCCTTTATTCGGTGTTGCTCCAGATAGGGTTTACAGGGCCATATAGTCTCCTATATGCCGGTGAGCTCTTACCTCGCCGTTCCATCCTTACCCAATGTTTGTTATATTCAACTTTCTATGGGCGGTATATTTCTGTTGCACTTTCCCTAGGGTCACCCCCGGCGGCCGTTAGCCGTTATCTTACCCTTTGGAGTTCGGACTTTCCTCGGACAATAACTTTCGTTAATAATGCCCGCAACTGCTCAGTTTACTTGTAAAATTAATTTTAATACATAACTCTTTAAAAGTCAATTTATAAATCAAAGTATATAGATAAAAATTATATAAATATTTTTAAATCTAATGAAGAAATTATATGATTTTAGATTAAATATTTTTAAGCATTTAAATACGATTTCAACAGTGTATGTAATATCTCATCTCTATCGATTTTGCATATTAAACTTCTAGAATTATTATAAGTTGTAATGTAGGTTGGATCTTCAGATAATATATAACCTATAATTTGATTAAGAGGATTGTATCCTTTTTCTTTTAAGGAATCGTAAACAAGAATTAATGTATTTTTTATATCATTATCCTTTTCATCATTCAGTGAGAAAATCATAGTTTCTCCACTCATAATATCACCTCTAACTTTTTCATAAATAATACCATATATAATATACTTTTTACAAGTATATTTTTATTGTTTAATTTTATTTATAAATTGAGAATAAAATGTAAAATGTTATTAATAAAAATTATAAATTAAAATATAAGAGGAAACCTTTTACAGACATTAAAAGTTTCCTCTGTTTTGTTATTGCATATAATATTTAGTTTTGAAAATATTTTTTTAAATTTAACTTTTACTTAAAAATTGGTTGAATTTGTTCTTTATTTATAGCCATATTAAGAGCTTCAGGAATTAAATTAAAATGAGAGACAAGAGAATTTGGTTTTTTTAATGGATCATCTTGAGACATTGGCACAAAAAATATATTTTTTGTATTTATTAATTTTCCAATATTTTGAGCGGTAGCACCTAAGGCATCATTGCTTGCCAATGCAACAAGCACTGGTCCTCCTATTCTTAAAAATGATTTTGCTGCCATTGTTACAGGAGTATCTGTTATTGCATTTGAGATTTTTGCTAATGTGTTTCCTGTACAAGGAGAAATTAAAATTAAATCTACCATTTTTTTAGGACCTATTGGTTCAGCTTTAGAAATAGTATTTATTATTTTTTTTTCACAGATATTTTCGACTTTGTTTATAATATCTTGAGATTTTCCAAATCTTGTATCTATAGAACTTGCAGCAAATGACATTATGGGTACTATATTATATCCTAAATTTTTTAATTTTTTCATTTGGTGTATGGTATCAGAAAATGTACAAAAAGATCCACATAAAGCAAAACCTATTGTTATGTTGTTCATAGGGAGTTCTCCTTTATAATATTATATATTGTTTCTTTAATAATATTTCCTGAGGTTTTAGGTGCAACTTTCCCTGGTAAGCCAAGTGCTTGAATCGTTTTTATTCCCAATGATTTTGCAGTTTGTAAATCTATACCTCCAGGGGCTGATGCGATATCGATTATTAAAGTATTTTTATCTAATAAATTTAAAAAATTTTTATCAATAATCATGTAGGGGATTGTATTAAAAATAATATCAAATGTTTTATTTAATTCTAATGTTTTTAAAGATTTGTATCCAAAAGCTTCTATTAAAGATAAATCTGATATTTTTCTAGCGCTAACTGTAATATCTGCATTTAAACTCCATAACATTTTAGAAAGTAATTTTCCTATTCTGCCAAATCCCATTATTAAACATTTTGAACCACTAATTGTGCCTAAATATTCTTGCATAGCTATTTGAATAGCACCTTCTGATGTAGGAATAGCGTTTTTTATTTTAAAATCTTCTCTTTTTGCATAATCATATATTTCTATTGAATGCCAAATCTCGCTAGTTTTTAAAAGTTTTTCTTTAACTCCACAAAATATTTTTTTTCCTAAAAACATTTTAGCAAAATTATCATTTAATTCAATTTTTACAGATGAATATGGAGCGTTTAATATTTTTGAATCTTTAGTTGTAGGAACAGGTAAAATTATATATTTATTTTGAATTGTTGCTTCTTGAAGGGAAAATTGATTTAAATTTTCTTGAATATCTATTTTATCAAAACCTGAAAAAGTAATATCATGTTTATCTTTTAACATAGATTTAGCTAAATAAAATTGTCTTTTGTCTCCCCCTATTATAGCAAATTTATTTGCTCCGATCATAAGTGATCCTCCTAAAATTAATTAATATATAAATATATTATGATGAGATTTTAATTTTGATTGTGTGCCAACCAGAATAAAAAGTTAATAGGCTAATTTTTAAATAATATAAAAATACTTTGTAATATTTATTATCTATATATCATAGTATGTATTATAAATTTAAACTAGGAGGTAAATTTATGTCTCTAAATGTAAAATCGAGTTCAAGCCAGGAAGCTGAAGTTTGTTCAGGAATAGCTTATCAAAGAGCTTCAGTTTGTGTACCTGTAACAATTACTCCATTTGCTAATCCAGGAAATACTACTACTCTTTGCTGTGGGACTCCTGTAGTTAGTGCTGGTGCTGAAAATTGTACGGGAACCGTTAATGGAAATTGTTCATTTACAATAAGTCAAGATATTTGTGTTGCTGTTCCTGTAGAATTTGGAGCAACATCTACAGTAAGTGATATACTAGTTAATTGTGGAGATCCTAGTGCCACAGATATATGTACAGATTGTGTAGCTGCAGCTCCATCTCCATTGCCTGTCAAGGAAGAAATTATTGATGTTAATGATGAAATTTAAAGAGAATAGATTTAATATTTTTAGCCATATAGATTTTCTATATGGCTTTTAGTTTTTTAAAAATAATATTTTATGATAAAATATTATTTTAAAATATTGAATATAATAGGAGTAGGTAGAGTTGAAACATTTGGGAACGAAACAAATTGAAACAGAGCGATTAGTATTGAGAAAATTTATTAAGAATGATATTGAACTAGCTTTTAAAAATTGGATGAATGATGATTTTGTTACAGATTTTTTAAGATGGCCAACACATACTAATATTATTACTAGCAAAAATCTTATATATAATTGGATAAATTCATATAAAAATAATAATTTCTATCAATGGGCGATTGTCTTAAAAGATATTAACGAACCAATTGGTACCATAAGTGTATTAAAGATAAAAGAACAAATTGAAATGTGCCATATTGGGTATTGTATTGGTAGTAGGTGGTGGAATAATGGAATTACAACTGAAGCATTTTTAGCTATTATTCAATTTTTATTTAATGAAGTTAAAGTTAATAGAATTGAAACACAACATGATCCCAATAATCCGAGTTCGGGAAAAGTTATGATAAAATGTGGGTTAAAATATGAAGGAACGATGCGACAAGCTGATTATAACAATAAAGGAATTGTTGATGCTGCAGTGTATAGTATATTACTTTGTGAATATTTAGAAAAACATAGAATTTAAGGAAAAATTTAGTGTTATAAATTTATAATAAAATATGATATAATAATAGGTTACAAATTAAAAAGGAGAAAAATTTAGGTATGATATATGTCACTGGAGATACTCACGGAGAAATTGTAAGATTTGAAAAATCATATATAAAAAAAATAAAGAATAATGATACACTAATAATTTGTGGAGATTTTGGATTTATATGGAACGGTAGTGAGCATGAGCAAAGAATATTAAGTTTATTATCTAAATTAAAATTTAATATACTTTTTTTAGATGGAAAACATGAAAATTTTGAACTTTTAAAAAAATATAAATTAGTTGATATTTTTGGATCACAAGCACAACAAATACGAAAAAACATATATCATCTTTTGAGAGGACATATTTATGAAATTGAAGGAAAAACTATATTTACTTTTGGTGGAGGAGAAAGCCCTG
Source organism: uncultured Eubacteriales bacterium (assembly GCA_964371665.1). GTDB lineage: Bacteria > Bacillota > Clostridia > Oscillospirales > Acutalibacteraceae > CAYJNP01. Next base: position 6,843 of record CAYJNP010000023.1, read on the forward strand.
ATAAGGAAATAAGAATCAACACAGGCACCTGGTGGAAAGATGAAATGCCTACAATTAATGAGATGAAACATGCTGTTAATGAGTTGAGAGAATATGGAGAAAAAATAGATTATGTTTTAACACATGAACCCTCAGGTTATATAAAAAAAATTATAAATAGGAATTCTTATAAAATTAATTCTTTAGAAACATTTTTGAACTCTTTGTCAAAATCAATAGAATATAAAAAATGGTTTTTTGGATGTATGCATATAGATAAAAAGATATCTGAAAAGCATTATGCTGTATTTAAAGAAATTATTCCTATAGATATAGAGCCTAATAGTAAATGGAATTTTTTAAAAAACAGGTAAAATATATTAATTTTATTTAATATAAAAGCTTTAATTTATTATGATTTATAAAGTCATTAAAAAAATAAAAAATCAAGGGGAGGAGGAATATATTTGCCCTTGAATTTTTTTATATTTTTTATTAAAGCTTGTATTCAATATTTGATTTTTCTTTATTAAGTGGAGAGACTAGATTATCTGGAAAGTAGTATTTAATTTTATTTAAATTATTTGAGTTATCTTTTTTATTCTTATGAATGTTATTTTCGATTATATTATCTGATTCATAAATATTAAAATTCATAAATAATCACCATCCTTTTTAATTAGAGATGGTGTTATTTTTATCAATTATTTTAATTCTATTCTATTATTTAAAAATATTACATAATCTTATAAATATGTCTGATTTTTTACATTTTTTAATTTTAAAAATAAAAAACTCCTATAGTTAGTTATAAATAATTACTATAGGAGAAATTTTAATATTACTTTATTAATATTTTTTAGATTAATACATACCGCCCATTGAAGGATCTGGCATTGAAGGCATTGCAGGTGTTGATTCCTCTTTTTTATCTGCTACCAATGATTCTGTTGTTAACACCATACCAGCAACAGATGCTGCATTTTGTAAAGCAGAACGAGTAACTTTAGTAGGATCTACAATTCCTGCTGATATCATATCAACATATTGTTCTGTTTTTGCATTATATCCATAACCTATTTTATTTTCTCTTTTAACGTTTTCAACAATAACAGAACCTTCAACTCCAGCATTAATTGCAATTTGCTTTAATGGTTCTTCTAAAGCTTTTAAAACTATAGCTGCCCCAGTTTTTTCATCATCTTTAGAGGTTTCAAAGAATTTTTGAACTGCTGGAATTGCATTAATAAGAGAAATTCCTCCTCCTGATACAATTCCTTCTTCGATAGCTGCTTTAGTTGCTGCAAGTGCATCCTCTATTCTAAGCTTTTTTTCTTTCATCTCAACTTCAGTTGCAGCTCCAACTTTAATTACAGCTACTCCTCCAGCTAATTTTGCCAAACGTTCTTGCAATTTTTCTTTATCAAAATCAGATGTTGTGTTTTCAATTTGAGCACGGATTTGAGCTACTCTCGATTTAATTTCACTAGAGTTACCAGCTCCATCAACAATAATTGAATTTTCTTTTTCAATCTTAATTTG
>CAYJNP010000024.1:0-1159 GCA_964371665.1 uncultured Eubacteriales bacterium
ATGTACGGATATTATCCGTTCCTTATCCCATTTATTGGGATCTAATGTCCAAAAGGAGGTGTATGTGAATGACAAATTTAAAACAATCTTATGAAACGGTTTTAATTTTATCTACGAAATTAAGTGAAGATGCGCTAAATTCTACAATTAAGAAATTTCAAGATTTAATTGAAGCTAATGCTACTCTTGATAGTGTTGACAAATGGGGAAAACGTAAACTGGCTTATTTAATTAATAATGAATCAGAAGGGTATTATATTTTATTTAATTTTACTTGTGAATCAGAATTTCCTGCAGAGTTAGATCGTGTTTATACAATTACTGATGGAGTACTTCGTTCTTTAATAATAAAAAAAGAAGATTAGGAGGGAGTTGCTTTGCTTAATAATGTTTCATTAATGGGAAGATTAGTTGCTGATCCTGAGTTAAGGCATACTTCGAGTGATATAGCTGTTACAAGTTTTACTTTAGCGGTTAATCGTAGTTATGTTAAATCTGGAGCGGAGCGCCAAGCTGATTTTATTGATATAGTAGCTTGGAGAGCAACGGCGGAGTTTATTTGTAAATATTTTCATAAATGTCAACTTGTATCCGTTCTAGGCTCTATACAGACTAGAACATATCAAGACAAAGAAGGAAATAATCGTAAAGTTTTTGAAATTATTGCTAGTAATGTTTATTTTGCTGAATCTAAGCGTGAAAATACAAGTGTAGATTTAGCTGATAATGCTAGTAATGTATCTCCACAAGCGTCGTATTCTAATGGAGATTTAAATGATTTTCAAGAAATTGAAACAGATGATGATTTGCCATTTTAGTGTTTTAGAAAAGGAGGAATAGTTATGGCTGAAAATAGGCAAGAAAGAGATAATCGCAGGGGAAGAAAAAGCCGGAAAAAAGTTTGTAGTTTTTGTATTGATCGAGCAGATTATATAGACTATAAAGATTTATCTAAAATTCGTAGATATGTTTCGGAAAGAGCTAAGATTTTACCTCGTAGGGTTACAGGAACGTGTGCTCAACATCAAAGGGAATTAACAGTTGCTATAAAACGTGCGCGGCATATTGCTTTGTTACCATACACTAGTGATTAAAATTTAAAAGGCCTTTATTTTTATAAAGGCCTTTTTATATTTTTAAATTTAATATTTAAACAATA
>CAYJNP010000024.1:1169-8234 GCA_964371665.1 uncultured Eubacteriales bacterium
TATTATCCTGTTCAATCTATGGAAAAAGAAAATTAATCAAAGGATTCTTAACTATTTCCCTCTAATATGAAAAAAATAGCATTTTTTAGTTGTATATTGAAAAATCATTTAAATATGGAGGAAAATATGACAACTAAAAAAATAACATTAAATTTATGGGATGAGAACGAAATATTTATAACTGCAATACAAGGAGAAAGTAGTTCAAGATTTTTAGAGATCACTCTTATGGACGGAACTGAAAAATTTGATTTAACCGATAAATTAGTTCAAATTTATCTTATAAAACCTGATAGAAAAGAAATTTATAACCCAGTAACTATTTTAGATGCTGAAAAAGGTCTTTGTGAAGTAGAACTTACTTCTCAAATGTCTAATGTATATGGAGTGTTTAATGATTGTGAAATTAGAATAGTAAATTCTAATGCTGATATTTTAAAAATAAAAGGATTTAAAATAGCTATAGAAAAAGGAATATCTAATGATTATATTGAAAGTACAAATCAGTTTTTAGCGTTAGACAAAGCAATGTCCAATATGATTAATATAAATGAACATATAGATTCAGATTTAAATCCTCATAATATAACCTCAGAGCAAATAGATGCAATTTCAATTACAGAAAAGGCACAAAATAATGGAGTTGCAACTCTTGATTCTAATGGAAAATTAGTTCAAAAACCTATTCCTTCAGAGATTAACGCAATTGATATAAATCAAAAAGGAGAAGCAAACGGAATAGCAACATTAAATGCAAATGCTAAGCTACAATCTTCTCAATTAGATACATCATTAGATGCTTATAAAATAAAACTTACAAATCTATCTGAAGAAGTTCAATCTGCAATGGCAGGTACAGCACCAGTAATATCAAGTGTTGAAGATGGAAGCTTAAGAAGTGTAAAATATGCAGATAACTCAATAACTAATACTAAACTTGGAGATAAATCGGCTATTCAATTAATAAATGGCTTCGATGGAAATATTGGAAATTATATTCTAGCTAACCCTGAGGGGGATCCACAACATGTAAATACTGGAGAATGGTATTATTCTTTAAATTATACAGGGCAAAAATCAAATAATGTTATTAAAGATGAAGGTCAAATCATTGAAAATCAAATAAGAGAATATAATGGTTTTGATCCTAGTTTTGAAGATATAGATATCCCATCAGGATTTGGGCTAACATATATTGATCCACCAAAAAATATGATTAAAATTGGTAACCAAAAAGCTATTAAAAGAAATATTCCCGCAAACGATTCATCCCTTCGATATTTACCTATTATTATAAGGCCAAGTGATACAAGTTATGGAGAAGGCGATGTAACTTTAACAACAGAATTTATGCTTGTTCCGACTGAATCTACGGAACAAACATCAGCAACTTGTACGACCTTTTATGCGAGTATTTTAGACAAAGACCATAACAACTATTATAAATCTGGCGCTGTAACATATAAAATTAGTAATATTGCTTTTGAATTTAATAAAGTATATAGATTAAGGCAAATATTAAAAAATACATGCGCGAATCCAACTGGAATATTTTTTAATATGATGTTTAAAAATCAGCCTGTGTCATTTGATATTATTTATTCTCGGCTTTCATTTACAAAAGGAGCGTATCCAATTTCTGAAATTCCTTTAACCAAAAATGAAAAATTTGAAAATTTAATAACAGATGAAAGTATAACTTATAACAAATTAGATTCTGAAGTAAAAAGTTTAATGAATACTCCAATTACAAAAACAGATAAAGAAATAATTGCACCACCAGCAATATATGTAACTTCAAATGATATTCTAGGTTTAACTTTTCAAACTTTTAGTCATGCTAGACAATACTCAACATCTTTATATCTAGATCATATGATAGAATCTACTAATGATAACAATATGATATTTAGTTCATATCCAAATCAAGAAGGAGATAAATATTATTTTGTTGCCTCTGCATACAATAGCGGAAATAATTTGATTGTAAATAATGGTGAAAACATAAATATATCTAATAAAACTGTGTCTATAAAATCAGATAAATATAATATTTCCTCTAAAACTGTTGTTCAGCGTTCAACAAAAACTAGCATTTCTAAAAATATATATCCTAAAGTTTTATTTTTAGGAGATAGTATTACATATGCTGTTGGAGCAAATCCGGGTAATGCCGGAAATGCAGAATTACCTTTTTGGGCATATACTAAGAAATTCTTTGAAATGGATAGAATTGATGGAGGAAATAATTCTAATGAATATAATTTTATGTCATTAGGTAGAGCAAGTAATCTTGATATACCAATTAATTATAATGGAATTGAAACAATAGTGAAAGGAAGCTCAGAAGGTTGGAGCGGTTGTATGCTTGCAAACCATTTACATCATGCGGGTGGAGTTCGACCAGATCAAAGTAGCTGGGATTTATTAGGACTTGGAGACGGAACAGGGAAAGACTATATTGGATCTGATGAACAAAAATCTTTATGGGCGATTACAAATCAAAACACTACATCAACTCCTTCTAATCCGTTTTTTGATAATTCTAAAACAGGAAATGTTAAATTTTCAATTTCAAAATGGCTTGAAAGATATAGAACATATGACGACAGCGGAAATCAATTAACTTTATCAAGTAGTAATTTAGGCACAAGTATAACGACTCAATCACAGTTAGATAAATATCATGTATGCACCCCAACACATATTATATAACAGCATGGAAGAAATGATATGGGGTATTATCCTACAGATACGTTCATAACTAATATTCAGCAATTTATAACCGCTGTAAAAGCAGAATTACCAAATGTAGTAATTGGTATAGCTCTTACACCAGACAACCCCGGAACTTTCTTTAAAGACAGATATCCTGAAATAATTAATATGCATAGTATGTCATCAGGACATAGTACAACGTATAATGGAGTAAAAAATATTATGCAAACTTTTGGAAATATGGAATCTAGCGGAGTATATATTATTCCTAATTATTTTGTACAACCTACAGCATGGGGATGTATGCTACAAGGAATAACTTTAACAGAAAGCTTGTTAGGGGTAGAGGGATTCCAACAAGAAAAATTCCAAAGATATAGAGTATTAGGAAGTGGGATAACCAATCATCCAGGTTCAAATGCACATTTAGCTTATGCATATCAAGTTTATTCTTGGCTTAAATATGTTATGAGTAAAGATTTATAATTTGATTTTAAAATAAGCTTAGATTATGTTTAAATCTAAGCTTTATTTGTTGTCATTATATTTTTAAATAATATTATTTCCAATCTATATTAGATTTAACTATTTTTGCAGGATTACCAGCTATTAAGCTGTTTTTTGGAAATGATTTAGTTACAACACTACCGGCTGCAACGACACACCCATCACCTAAATTTACCCCTTTTAATATTATCGCATTACATCCTATCCAACAATGGTTACCAATATGTACTGATTTAATTTTTTCTATTTTTTTCTCATGTTCATGAATAATAAAATGTTCATCAGTATCTAATATATTAGTACCCCAAGAAATTGCACAATTTTCTCCTATATATATTTCTTTTCTGCATTGTATTTTACTATGTTCATTTATATAGGTATTTTTACCAATTATTAGTCTTGCATTATCTCCTAACATAATTTTTGAACCTGTGTTTATTGAAGCATTTTCACTAATTTTTAATAATGAATTATTATTCATATCTAAAGTTGTTCTTTGTCTCCAAGTAAAATTTACTGCGATTAAAAGCCTCCCATTAATTTCTATTTTTGAATTTTTATGCAAATTTAAACTGGTATTTGATCCCACAAAAATTTTACCTTTAAATTTTTGTGATAAATATATCGATTTTAATATATTTATTTTTAATATTTTTTTTAGTTTTTTAATCATTAAAATTTTCTCCTAAGCTTTTTAAGATATTTTATTTTTAAATGTTTAATTTTTATTGGGATTTTTATAGGAAATTTAGTTAATTTATTAATTTTATATCTTTTTATATTATTTTTTATAGTATGATGTTCAATGTCAATCGAATTTAGTAAATACTCTTTTAATGCTTGATTTTGTTTTAAAACATGGTTGCATTTCCAATCTTTTTTATCAGAATGAACGGTATAATCTGGAATCCATTTTTTAATGTTAACTCGTTCGTCTATAATATAAATAATATGGTTATTTATGTTATACGATTTTAATATATTATCAATTAATTTTAAATTAGAACTTATCCATTCATAATCTTCTTGTATACTTATATATCTAATAAAAAGAGTAGGAATTTTAATAGATTTATAAAATCTATTAATTCTTCTTATAAATTTTTCTTGTACTTTTTTTAGTTCATAATGATCTTTATCAAGAGAAAAATTCACAGAAAAATCATGGGCAAAATGAATATTATGTTTAATATCTTTATATTGAGAATTCGACGGAATATATTCTAGATTTTTTTAGATAAAAAGTTTTCAAAATTATTTTCAATTAATTTTATTACTTGTTTAAAATCAGTTGAAATAATCCAATCAAAAGGATAACTAGCATTTCTTAATCCAACGCGTTCTAATTCTCGTGCAACACCACAAAAATATCCTAATGACATAATATTTTTATAAATTTTATTTTTCATGTTATTATATTCCTTATCTGATTAATTTTTTTACTTTTCTACCAAGATATTTTATGATGTTATATCCAGCATATTTTTTTAATATATATTTAAATCCTTTGTTTTCATAATCAGTCCAAAATTGTTTTGTGTTTTGAGGCATAGGAGTAGGATGTTGTAAATTCCACTGTAAACAATCTTCTTTATTGCTTTGAATATATTCGATGTTATTTTTTATATTTTTAAAAATATTTTTTCCTTTTTGTGAATTAACTAATACAAGAGATACTCCTCTTTTATCATTAAATTCGGGTAAACATTTTTCTATTCCCCAAAAATCTGCAATGGTAATATCAGAAGGCCTATTTAAATTAGTATATGGACAAACATAGCAGGCTTCCATAAAACAAATGCAAGATGAAAAAAATTTTTTATACATTTGCGATAAATATGATGTACAATCTGTTTTTCCGTTTTTATATTTTGCTGATTCTATATAGATACCTTTTCCCCAACCATGTACTTTCGAACGATGATGATATTCCACAATTTTAGATTTGTTTTTCTTTTCACAGAAATTTATATATTCTTTCCATAATAATGGGCTTGGAGTACCATGGCAAATTAAATCACAAAGTATAAGTTTTTCTGTATTTATATTTGAATTCATTAAAAATGAATTTAATCCTTCATTTTGGCAAGGAGTACCTGTAAATAAAACTAATTTATCATTTTTTAAATATTTTTTTATTTCTAAAAATATATTTTTGAGATTACTTTGAGAATACTTAGAACCTTTAAATTTTTCTCTTTCTTGTTTTGTTGTTGCTTTTTCATGAGAGACATTTAGATCGTTGTCGAAAGCAACTCCATAAACTACACCGTCTAAATCTAATATATAATCAGATATTGCTGTAAAAGCACCTCCAGAAGTACTTGTTTTTAAAACATTTGAATTTTTATGTTTGACTGCCCACACTTCAGGATATTCTTTTTCATTTTTTTTATATCCATTTTGAAAAGCACATACTTTTTTGCACATACCACAGTCTATACATTTTTGTTGATCAATTTTAGGATATAAAAATCCATGTTTGTCAGCTTTAATAGTTATGGCTCCGGTTGGACAAATACTTTTACATGCAGTACATCCACAACAGTCTTTTTTGTTATTAAATAGTTTTTGCATTTTTTCCACCTACCATTGTTTTTAATCTTTTAAATATAGACAATAATTCTGATCTATCAAATATTAAAGCAAATATTAATACAACAATTATTGCATAAATGGTTATAGAAATAGCCCAAAAAGCCCATTTAAAATAATTATCTGCGTTTATTTTGATAAATAAAAACGGAAAATAAATTAAAGCTGAACATAAGAATATTCTTAAAATTTTTAATGCTGATAATCTTATTGGTAGTTTAGTAAGATTTTTTGGGATAAAAAATAGCAAATCAATATCTCTATATATATTTGATAAAATTGATCCAATTAACACTCCATAAATACCCAAAAAAGGTGCCAAAATTGAACCACCTAATACTGCAATAAGACCTTGAATCGTAGATTGCCATTTGGTTTCTTTATATAGCCCAGCAGAGATAACAAGCATTCCTTGAGGTGTTTTTATATTATATAATAATCCATTTAATACAAACAAAAAACCAACCATAGGCATTGTATAATTTGCATCTGTAATACCTTTTGTATATAATTTAACAAAAGAAAGAATAGTTATAGATGCAACGGAATAAATAATAGTTATAATACTATAATAGCAAAACTCAAATTCTTGAGACGCTCTTTGCAAAATTTTTATTTCTCCCTTAGCAATAACATCTCCAAATGATGCAGCTAACCCACTTGCAAATATTCCAAGAATTGCTGAAATACCAACTAAAACCATATTATATATGGAATAAATGCTTATTAAATTTAAATCTTTTAATATAATTGTTAAAATAATAACTGGTGCCCCTGTTTGTATTGCACCTAAAATTTGAAGATATAAAGCATCCCATCTTTTATCTAAAGCTTTTTTATTTGGTTGTTCTTTAAAATTTAAATATTTATATTTTTTTTTGCAATACAGCATTAATACAAAAGAACGCAAAAATACAGATAAAAGAGCAACTAATCTTAAAATTACTATATTAGCTCCAAATATTGCCATAACTATAATTATTAATGTTTGTAAAATTTGATATAATATCGTTGCAACAGAAATCACATAAGTTTTTTGATCCGCAGAAAGTAGTGCTCGATATTTTGAAAGTGTAAAAAAATCTATACACCCATTAACACCCAAAATTAAAACTAAAATCCCAATTTGAATGGATGTTAGCACTTCTGTTTTAATATAAAACGGGTAACAAATTGACAAAATAGTTATAAGAGCGAAAAATATATATCCAGCTTGAGTATAAAAATTTTTAGCAGCTACAACTA
>CAYJNP010000025.1:0-963 GCA_964371665.1 uncultured Eubacteriales bacterium
ATATATAATTAACATAGATATGTTCATAATGTAATTGAAAATTAATAAAATCAAAAACAAAAGTTAGAATTATCCACTAAGTGTAATAATTCCAACTTAAAATTATATATTTTTCTTTTGTTAAAACTAATATGCTTATCTTTACATTTTATAATTGAAGAAATTTTTATATAAAAAATTAATTAATTTTATTGAATATCTTCTCGATTTTTGCTTTTAATAGATTTTTTGTTTCCTTTTTCATCAACAATAACCATATTTTCTAATGAATTTACAAAGTTTGATTTAGTATCATGTATATATTCTTGACGTAATTGCCTTTGTTCATTCTTCTCATCTTCAGTTAGGCCTAATGTTTTTGATTTTTTATATAGCTCATTTATCCTATATATTTTACTTTTAGTCATAGAATCAAAGCCTCCTTAGATTAAAAATACTATTTATATTATACAATATATATATTTTTTTGCAATGTAATATTTCTAAATAAAAAACTGTTAAATATTTTTCACAACTATCTTTAAATTTTATATATCTTAATTTATATGATATAATAAAATTCATAAATAATAGTGTATTTCTAAAAAAAAGACTAATATTTTTTTTGCAATGATGCCTATTTACTGTAAATTTAAAAATATATTCAAATGTTTTTTGGAGATCAATATGTGTATTAAAATTGGAAATGTTAAAATAAAAAATATTTCAGCTTTGGCGCCTATGGCTGGAGTTACTGACAGAGCTTATAGAGAAATTTGTATTAGTTTAGGTGCATCATATGTAATAAGTGAGATGGTTAGTGCAAAAGGAATATTATATAACAATAATAAAACTAAAGACCTATTAGCTTTTTCAGATTTAGAAAGACCTTTAGCCATACAAATTTTTGGAGATAATCCTTTTATTATGGCTGAAGCTGCGAAGCTTATAGATTATAAATATAAGCCTGATATAATAGATATA
>CAYJNP010000025.1:973-5380 GCA_964371665.1 uncultured Eubacteriales bacterium
ATGGGATGCCCTGCTCCAAAAATTGTTAACAATAATTCAGGTTCCGCACTTATGAAAAATCCTAAGCTTTGTGGTAATATAGTTAAACTTATTAAAAATTCAGTAAAATGTCCTATAACTATTAAAATAAGAAAGGGAATTAATAAAAACTTAATTAATGCAGTAGAAATTTCTAAAATATGTGAATATGAAGGTGCTGATGCTATTATTATTCATGGGAGAACTAAGGAACAAATGTATGCACCATTTGCAGACTGGAATATTATTAAAGACATAAAAAATTCAGTTAGTATTCCAGTTATTGGTAACGGAGATATTGATTCACCTATTAAAGCTAAAAAATTAATAGAGTTTAGTGGATGCGATTTTATTATGATTGGACGAGCTTCTTTAGGATATCCGTGGATATTTAATGAGATTAATAATTACTTCAAAACCGGAAAATTATTATCTGGTCCTTCCTTTGTTGAAAAAATTCGCATAATTAAAAAACATGTTAATTTAGTTTGTAAATATAAAGGAGAAAAAACTGGAATTTTAGAATGCAGAAAATTAATATCTTGGTATTTAAAAGGCCTACCTGGAGCTTCAAATTTAAGAAATGAAGTTTTTAAAATAAAATCTTTAGATGAATTTGATATATTTATTAATACAAAATTAAATCAAATATAATTCTCGTATTAATCAATGTAATTATTAAAAAGTATTAAAAAGAAAGTTTAAAGTGATGTTAAGTAGTAATGAAAAAATAGAATTTTTAGGAAATAATATAAAAATAATTGTATCAAATAACCATAAATTTTGTACTGATACTTTTTTATTAGCCGATTTTTCTTGTGCAAAAAAACATTATAATACTGTTGATCTTGGAACTGGATGTGGAGCTATTCCTCTTTTATGGAATAGAGATGGGGTGGCTAAACATACTGTAGCAGTTGATATCCAACTGGATGCATGTGAATTACTTGAAAAATCTATCAAAATAAATCATTTAGAAAAAAAAATTTCAGTGATAAATGATGATATAAACAATCTAGAAAACAAATTAAAAAAATCATATTATGATTTAGTAGTTTGTAATCCCCCTTATACCCCTATAGGAGCGGGGTTGCAAAATGAATATCAACCAAAAAAAATTGCCCGTCATGAGGTTAAATGTACAATAGATGATATAACCATAATAGCTTCTAAGTTACTTAAGTTTGGTGGAAAATTTTGTTTATGTTCAAGGCCACAATATCTTTGTAATGTTATAGAAAGCATGAGAAAATCAGGAATAGAACCTAAAAAAATAAGATTTGTGCATTCAAAAATTAATAAAGCCTCTAAGCTTTTTTTAATAGAAGGAAAAAGAGGAAGAAATTCTTCTGGATTAATTGTTTTAGAACCGTTAATTTTAAAAAATCATGATGGAAGTGATTCTGACGAGATAAAAATAATATATAAAAGCTATTTAAAAAACAAGAAAGGAGTTTAATAATAAACATGGGTCAATTATTTGTTATAGCAACACCTATAGGGAATCTGAGTGATATTTCTAAAAGAGCATTAGATACATTAAAATTTTGTGATTTTGTCGCTGCTGAAGATACTAGGGTAACTATAAAACTTTTAAATTATTTTAAAATTAAAAAAAAATTAATTAGCTATTATGAACATAGTAACTTAGAAAAAATAGATTATATATTGTCTAAAATAGAATCAGGAAAAAACTGTGCTTTAGTTTCTGATGCAGGAATGCCTGCTATATCGGATCCTGGAGAAAAAATTATTAAAGAATGTTATAAACGAAACATTATCGTCACTGTTGTTCCAGGTCCTAGTGCTGTTATTGCTGCATTGGCAATATCTGGATTATCAGCAGGAAGATTTACTTTTGAAGGCTTTTTAAGCGTTAATAAAAAAAATCGATTGGAACATCTTAATAATATTAAAACTGAAACAAGAACTATGGTTTTTTATGAAGCACCTCACAAACTTTCTTCAACATTAATTGATTTATTTAAAATTTTAGGAAACAGAAAAATTTCGATTATAAGAGAAATTACAAAAATTCATGAAGAAGTTATAAGAACTAATTTAGAAACAGCTGCTGAAAAATATAAAAAAATAAGTTTAAAGGGAGAAATAGTTTTAGTTATAGAAGGAGAAAAAAAAGAAAATAAAATTTATCCATTAGACCAAGGGATTTTAATAGCTAAAAATTTTTTAAAAACTCATATTACTATTTCAGATGCAGCTAAAAGAGCTTCTAAGATCACTGGGATAAAAAAAAGTGATATATATAAAGAATTAATAAAATAAATTTAAGGATATATAAAATGAATTTTAATAAATTGTTATCTTATACCAGAGCTGCAATTGAAAAATATAATATGATACAAGAAAACGACAAAATTGCTATAGGAGTATCAGGAGGAAAAGATTCTATAATACTACTGATGCTTATGTCAAAATTAAAAAAATTTTATAAATTTAAATTTAAAATTTTAGCTGTTGTTATTGACCCTTGTTTTAATTATAAAAATATGAATACTTTAAAAATAGAAAACATCTGCCATAATTTAGGAGAAAAATATATAATAAAAAAATCTAATTTAGGCCAAATTATTTTTATTAATAGAAAAGAAAAAAATCCGTGTAGTTTATGTGCAAAAATGAGAAAAGGAATTCTACATGATATAGCTATTAAAAATGGTTGCAATAAAATAGCATTAGGGCATCATTTGGATGATGCTGTTGAAACTTTTTTTATGAATCTTTTTAATGGAGGAAAAATAGGATGCTTTTCTCCTGTGTCTTATCTTTCTCGTAAAAATTTATATCTTATAAGGCCAATGATTTTTTGCAAGGAATCTGATATTAAAAAAATTCTAATCAAAAATAATATCCATGTAGAAAAAAGCACTTGTCCAATAGACGGAAAAACAGAAAGAGAAAATATAAAAAAATTTATTAAAAATTTAGAAAATAAATATCCAGATATAAAAAATAAAACACTAGGAGCTATACAAAGAGCAAATATAGACAATTGGAAAATTTAATATTATTTTAATAGTCCTTTTTCTAACATGGATTGTATTGCTAGCATTACTCCTATTTTACCACTATAAAAATTTAATGACCCTTGCATCCATACTGCATAAGGTTCTCTAAGAGGTGCATCAGCAGATAATTCTATAGATGATCCTAAAGTAAAAGTGCCTGCTGCCATTATAATTTTGTTATCATATCCAGGCATATCCCAAGGTTCTGGCAACACAAAAGAATCGACTGGAGATCCTTTTTGTATTCCTTGACAAAAAGCTATTAAAGAATCTGTATCTTTAAGTTTTATAGCTTGAGTTATATCAGCTCTAAGTTGATCATATTTAGGAATAGTTTCATACCCTAGAAGTTCAAACAAAGCAGCCGCAAATGAAACTGTTTTTAAAGCTTCACCAGTAATATGAGGAGCATTATATATTCCCATGAAAAGTTCTCTATTTTTACCTAAATTAGCTCCTATCTCACGTCCTGTCCCTGGAGTAGTAAGCCTATAAGAACACATTTCTATCAATTTTTTTTTCCCTGCTATATATCCTCCAGTAGTAGCCACTCCACCTCCAGGATTTTTTATTAATGATCCCACTATTAAATCTGCCCCAACAGATGTTGGCTCTAAAATTTCTACAAATTCTCCATAGCAATTATCAACCATAACTATGCAATTAGGAAATTTTTTCTTTACTATTTTGCATATTTTTTTTATTTCACAAACAAACAAAGATTGTCTTAAAGAATATCCTCTAGACCTTTGAATATAAATCATTTTTATATTATCATCTAATTTAGCTTTAATTTTTTCATAGTCTATTTCACCCTCTGGTGTAAAATCTATTTGATTATACTTTATACCATATTCTCTTAACGATCCTGATGTATCTTCTCCCATTCCTATAACACCTTTTAAAGTATCGTAAGGAGTACCTGTGACACAAAGCATTGTATCTGAAGGCCTTAAAATCCCGAACAAAGCAACTGTTAATGCATGAGTTCCACTAACAAAGTTGTGCCTTACTATGGCATCTTCAGCACCCATAGACTGAGCAAATACCTTATCTAATATATCTCGACCTCTATCTCCATAACCATATCCTGTAGAAAAAGTAAAATGGCTTTCACTAACGCCATTATCAATAAACGCCTTTAAAACTTTTAGCTGATTATATTCTGATGTTTCATCAATATTTTTAAAAATATCAGAACACAAATTAATGGCTTTATCACTTAATTTTTTTATTTTAGGATCTATATTAAATATATTATTTTGAATCATATATTCTCCCTTAATTTATTTAAGAATTTTTTCTATAAGATGATAAATTATTTTTTGGCAACTTTCCAAATCTTCAATATGTATCATAG
>CAYJNP010000025.1:5422-8199 GCA_964371665.1 uncultured Eubacteriales bacterium
CGAATGAAGATACCTACATGGAAGAGACACACATAAAGTTTTTACTCCACCTCTTGAAACTTGAATAGCACCTGAATCATTTCCGCCAGTTATCATGGTTTTAGTTTGAATTTTAATATTAAACTCACTTGAAGTTTTTAAAGCTAATTTATATAAATATTTATTATATATAGTTCTTTTATCCATAAAAGGGATAACAGCTCCATCACCTAATTTGCAAATTACTTCACTTTCGCTAACTTCAGGAAGATCATTTGCAGTGGTAGCTTCAACTACAATTGCATAGTCTGGATTA
Organism: uncultured Eubacteriales bacterium; assembly: GCA_964371665.1. Lineage (GTDB taxonomy): Bacteria > Bacillota > Clostridia > Oscillospirales > Acutalibacteraceae > CAYJNP01. The sequence continues at coordinate 5,718 of CAYJNP010000025.1, forward strand.
ATAGAATATGCTGCTGTTATAGCTCCTCTTAGTCCTATTTCTTCTTGAACAACAAAACTAAAATAAACATCATATGGTAAATCAGATTTTATTAAATCTATTAATAAAAAACAACCTGTTCTGTCATCTAGCGCTTTAGATTTAACAACTCTATTTGAAACTTCAAATATACTTTCAAAACAAATATAATCTCCTAAATTTACATACTTAAGTGCTTCCTCCTCATTTTTAGCTCCAATATCTATATACATATTATTAATGGAAATATCTTTATTTTTTTCATCTGCACTAAGAAGATGAACTGGTTTTACTCCTATTACCCCACCAATTAAATTATTCCCTATTTTAACAGATTTTCCAAGAAGAATATTGTTATTAATTCCGCCTACTGCAGAAAATTTTATAAACCCATCCTTAGTTATATATGTAACAATAAGACCCACTTCATCCATATGTGCTGATAATAAAAGTTTGTTAGAAGATTTTTTATTTCCTTTTTTAAAAGCTAATATATTTCCAAGTGCATCTATTTCATAGCTATTAACATAATTTTTAATTTCTTCTATAATTAAATTTTGAATCTTTATTTCATCACCCGAAACGCTATTTGTTATGCAAAGCTTATTCAAAATTTCTAAATTTTTCATTTAAAATGTACCTCCCTGTTTTGCATATATAGATATTAACTTGGCTGTATTTTCAATATCATCTAAATCAACAATTTCATTGGATGTATGCATATATCTTTGAGGGATAGAAATAAGCCCACATTTAATTCCTGATTTTGATATAGAAATCAGGTCAGAATTTGTTCCAGTATTTCCACTCATAATTTCAAGTTGATATTTAATATTACTCATTTTAGAAACTTCTATTAGTTTTTTATAAACATCTTGTGAAAGTGAAGGAGCAATTCCTATCATTGGCCCAGCAGATAAATCCCCTGTTTTTTCCTCAGAAATTCCAGGTTGAGAAGCAAAGCTTACATCTACTACAATTGCTTCATCTGCCATTATATGATACGCTCCTATTTTAGCACCTAATCCTCCCGTTTCTTCCTGCACACTTAAAATTAGAGTTATTTTGTGATCTAATTGTATTTGTGAAAGCATTTCAGCACAACATATTAAACAAGATATGCTAGCACGATTGTCTAACGCAGGTGCTACAATTCTATTATTAAGTAATGTTTTAGGTTTGGATAAAAAAGAAACACTATCTCCTAAAGAAACAACATCTTTAATTTCATTTTGATTTAATCCTGTATCTACATATATTTCAGAAATATTTTTATTTTTTTTATTATATGATAAATGTGGAGGAGTGGATATTACGATACCGTTTATTATTTTTTTACCATAAATTTGTAATATAGATCCAGGTAAAATTCGTTGGTCGATTCCACCACAAGAAGAAATTTTTAAAAACCCTTTTTTATTTATAAAAGTAACAATAAAACCAACTTGATCTATATGAGCATCCAATATAATATTTTTATTTGAATCTAAATTTCCAATTGTGGCAATAACATTTCCACTTTGATCTATATAAGTTTTAGCATACTTAGAAATTTCTTTTAAAACAAATTTAGATATATTTTTTTCAAATCCTGAAACACCTGGTATACTACATAATTTAAAAACCAAATCTTTAATATTTTTCATAATTAAAATCCTCCTCTAATGAGTTTACTAATTGCTTAAAATGATTCCCTCGTTCAGAAAAATCCTTATAAAGACCAAAACTTGCACACGCAGGCGATAACGAAACAATATCACCATTTTTCGAAACTTTATAGGCTTTTTGAACAGCTTGAGACATATTGCCCACATTTATTATAGATAATGAATCAGATCTATAGTTTTGGGAGTTTTTAACAGCCCATTCTATTTGTTCAGAAGTATCTCCCAATAATATAAGAATTTTAACTTTATCATTAATAACAGCACCTAATTCTTCAAATGGTATTTTTTTATCATAGCCTCCTGCTATTAATATAATTTTTTTATTAAAAAGTGAAAGTGTTCCAGAAATTGTTCTAGTAGGGCTTGAGGCTATAGAATCATTGTAGTATTTTACACCATTTACTTCTTTTACAAATTCAGCTCTATGTTCAACACCATTAAATGTTTTAGCAACATTTATAATGTCTTCAATAGAAACAAAGTTAAATACAGCAGAAATAGCTGCTAAATAATTTTCTAAATTGTGTTTTCCCGGAATTTTAATATCACAAACATCCATAATTTCAATAGATTTATCTTGAAAATTTACCATAATTTTATTATCTTTAGATACCCAGGCACCACTTATATTTTTCTGATTTCTTGAGAAAAATAAAGTTTGACCACGTGTCAAATTTTCAAATTTTTTTGTTATTTGATTATCTAAATTTAAAACCGTTCTAGAAAATGAATTCTGATGAATAAAGATATTTTTTTTTGAATCTATATATTCATCCATATCTTTATGAACATCCAAA
>CAYJNP010000026.1:0-5761 GCA_964371665.1 uncultured Eubacteriales bacterium
ACGTCAGGGTTAATAGCAAAATAAAATAGGAGGTATAACTATTATGGCGCGTATATCAGGTGTTGATTTGCCAAGAGATAAGAGAGTTGAAATTGGTCTTACTTATATTTTTGGCATAGGTAGAAAAACTGCAGCTGACATTCTTTTATCAACAGGAGTAAATCCTGATACTCGAATAAGAGATTTAACAGAAGAGGATGTTTCTAAATTAAGAGAATATATTGATAATTCTTGTAGGGTCGAAGGAGATCTAAGAAGAGATATAGCTTTTGATATTAAAAGGCTTATTGAAATAGGTTGTTATCGTGGAGTTAGACATCGTAAGGGCCTACCGGTAAGAGGTCAACGTACTAAAACTAATGCAAGAACTCGTAAGGGTCCTTCTAAAGCAATAGCAAATAAAAAGAAATAAGGTTAAGGAGGAAAGTTTAAATGGCAGCACAAAAAAGCTCAAAAAAAACCACAGTGCGTAGACGTCGTGAAAGAAAAAATATTGAACGTGGAGCTGCACATATTCAGTCTACATTTAATAATACAATTGTTACCATTACAGATGTTCAAGGAAATGCAATTGCATGGGCAAGCTCTGGTGGATTAGGATTTAGAGGATCTAGAAAATCTACACCTTTTGCGGCTCAAACCGCAGCAGAAACTGCAGCTAAATCGGCTATGGAACATGGAATGAAATCTGTAGAAGTTTTTGTTAAAGGACCTGGTTCAGGTCGCGAAGCAGCAATAAGAGCATTGCAAGCAGTTGGATTAGAAGTTAGCATGATAAAAGATGTTACTCCAATACCACACAATGGATGTCGTCCTCCAAAGAGAAGACGTGTCTAATAAAACTGAATTATAGGAGGTGTAAACATAATATGGCAAGATATACAGGTGCAGTTTGTAGGTTGTGTCGTCGTGAAGGACAAAAATTATTTTTAAAAGGTGAAAGATGTTATACAGATAAATGTGCAATTTCACGCAGGTCTTACTTTCCAGGTCAGCATGGTCAAGGGCGCAAAAAAAATTCTGAATATGGGATACAGCTTCGTGCGAAGCAAATGACAAGACGTTATTATGGTGTTTTAGAAAAACAATTTAGACATTATTATGAATTAGCAACAAAGAAAGAAGGAAAAACCGGTGAAGCGTTGTTATCTATTTTGGAAACTCGTTTAGATAACGTAGTTTACAGATTGGGTTTTGCTTCTTCAAGAGCTGAAGCTAGACAGTTAGTTGTTCATGGACATTTCATGATAAATGCAAGAAAAGTGGATATTCCTTCATATTTGGTTAAACTTGATGAAGTAATTTCTATTTGTGATAAAAGTCGTGAAAGTGCAAAAATAAAAGCATTATTAGAATCTAATTCATCACGTCCTGTGCCAAAATGGCTAGAAGTTAGTCGTGAAACTTATGAAGCAAAGGTTTTATCTTTTCCTAAAAGAGAGGATATAGATCTAGCAGTTGAAGAGACTCTAATTGTTGAGTTGTATTCTAAATAATAACACGGCTGAAGGAGGGTCAGTTAGTGATCGAAATTGAAAAACCAAGAATAGATATTAAAACATTGAGTGAAGATGGAACATACGGAGAGTTTGTTGTTGAACCTTTGGAGCGTGGGTATGGAAATACTGTAGGAAATAGTCTTAGAAGAATTCTTTTGTCGTCTTTACCTGGAGTTGCAGTTACTTCAATTAAAATAGATGGCGTTTTGCATGAATTTTCTACAATTCCTGGAGTTAAAGAAGATGTATCTGAAATGATTTTGAATATTAAAGGTTTGAGAGCAAAATTAAATTGTAATGAGCCAAAAATAGTTGCAATTAATGCTAAAGGTCCTTGTGAGATTAAAGCAGGAGATATTCAATGTGATGCTGATGTTGAAATATTAAATAAAGGCTTACATATAGCTACTTTAGCTAAAGATGCTAAATTATCTATGCAAATGACTATAGATAAGGGTAGAGGATATGTTGCAGCAGAGAAAAATAAATCCAACATGGTTGAAGAAATAATAGGAGTATTACCTGTAGATTCTATATATACACCTGTTTTAAAGGTTAATTACGATGTAGAAAATACTCGTGTAGGTCAAATTACTGATTATGATAAACTTACATTGCAAGTTTGGACTAACGGAGTAATAAATGTAAAAGAATCACTTTCGCTTGCAGCAAAAATTTTAACAGAACATTTAAATTTATTTGTTAATTTATCAGATGGAGTACAAATTGCTGAAGTTATGGTTACTAAAGATGAGGAAGTTAATGAAAAAGCTCTTGAGATGTCAATAGATGAAATGGATTTATCAGTTCGTTCGTTTAATTGTTTGAAGAGAGCAGGAATAAATACAGTGAAAGATCTTGCAGATAGATCTGAAGATGATATGATGAAGGTTAGAAATTTAGGGCGTAAATCTTTAGAAGAAGTCATAAATAAGATGAAAGAATTTGGATTTAACTTTAATGCAATTGAAGAATAAATTAATTGATATTAAAATTTTCGAAAGGAGTGAAAATAGATGCCAGGCAGAAGAAAATTAGGTAGAGACACTGCTCATAGGATGGCTATGTTAAGAGCTATGGTTACTTTTCTTTTTGAAAATGGTAAAATGGAAACTACAATCAGCAAATCAAAAGAGATTCGTTCTATGGCTGAAAAGATGATTACCCTAGCAAAGGTAAATAATTTACACAATAAGCGTATGGCTATGGCTTTTATAACTAAAGAAGATGTAGTTAAAAAGCTTTTTGATGAGATTTCACCTAAATATGTTGATAAAAATGGCGGATATACTAGAATTACTAAATTAGGACCTCGCCGTGGAGATTCAGCAGAAATGGCTATAATTGAGCTTTTATAATATTTTTATTAATGATTTTTTAAAAATACTAATCTATTTTATAGGTTAGTATTTTTTTGTTTTAAATTTGAATATAATTATATTTGTACCATAAATATGGGTTGATAAAAAAGAATAGAATTAGTTACTTTAAAATTTATAAAAATAAAATGTATTAAAATTTTTAAATATATTTTATAAATTACATAACAATATAAAGGTAAGTGAATATAATGATATAGAATAGTTTTTTAAATTTAAAATAATATATAAAAAAGATTGTATAAAGTATTATAAAATGATACTATATAAAATGCATATATTAAAACAATTGAAATTGATAATTATGTTTATTAGAACAGATAGGAGAATACTATATGAGTCTCATAGTACAGAAATTTGGCGGAACGTCTGTTGCAAATGTTGAAGATATTTTTAGAGTATCAAAAATAATAACTGATACATATAAAAAAGGAAATGACGTTGTAGTGGTAGTTTCTGCACAAGGAGATACTACAGATAAATTAATCGAACAAGCTAAAATAATAAATAAAAATGCTTCAGAAAGAGAAAAAGATATGCTTTTAAGTGCAGGAGAGCAAATGTCTATTGCTGTCTTAGCCATGGCAATAGAAAAATTAGGGTTTCCTGTTATATCATTATTAGGTTGGCAAGCAGGCTTTTATACTGATTCTGATTATGGATCAGCTAGAATAGAAAATATAAAATTAGATAGAATAAAAAAAGAACTTAAAAATAAAAAAATAGTAATAGTTGCAGGATTTCAAGGTATTAATTCTTTTGAAGACATAACAACATTTGGAAGAGGAGGATCCGATACAAGTGCAGTAGCTCTTGCATGTGTTTTAAATGCTAACTTATGTCAAATTTTCACAGATGTTAATGGTGTATATACAGCAGATCCTAGAAAAGTTAAAAATGCTAAAAAACTTCAGGAAATATCTTACGACAAAATGTTAGAACTTTCAAAATTAGGGTCACGAGTTTTGAATAGTCGTTCAATAGAAATGGCTAAGAAAAATAATATAGAAATAGAAGTTCTTTCAAGTTTTACAAATAAACCAGGTACAATAGTTAAAAACATAGTATTAACAAAAAACACATTAATAAATGGTGTTACTAAAGATGACAATATTGCAAAAGTTTCATTCAAAGGTATTTCAAATGAGCCAAGCTTAGTATTTAATATATTTTCAAAATTGTTTTCTAATGATATAAATATTGATACTGTGACTCAGTATGCAAAAAAAGATATAATTTTTACAATAGATAAAGACAACCTTAATAAAACTATAGATATTTTTCAAAAACATACTAAAAATATAATTGATTCAAATATTATTTATGATGATACCATTTCTAAAGTTTCTATAGTTGGCGATGAAATGAAAATACGTTCTGAGATACCTTTAAAAATGTTTGAAGCTATATATGAATCTGATATAGATATTCAAATGATATCAACCAGTGATATAAAAACCTCGGTATTAATAAATAAAGAATATTCCGATATAGCAGTGTCTGCTATTCACGATAAATTTTTTTAAAATAAAATGTCTTTTATTACTTCAGATACAATAATTAAACCGGCAACTGATGGAACAAATGAAACGCTTCCTATGAGTTGTCGTTTTTTATAAGAATTTATGCTTTTTTCAAAATTGTTAATATAAATATTTTTTTTTGGTTGTTCAGTGGAAAAAAGAACTTTTAAATTAGTTATACCTTGATTTTTAAGCTCTTTTCTCATAACTTTACATAATGGACAAGTATGAGTTTTATAAATATCTGAAATTTGAAATAAATTAGGGTTTATTTTATTGCCAGTTCCCATACAAGAAATTATAGGAATATTTTTATTTTGGCATTCTTTTACTAAAGTTATTTTAGAGCTAATAGTATCAATTGCATCTATTACGTAATCACATTCACATATTATGTTTTTATATTTATTTGAAGGATAATGTAATTTATATGTTTTAATATTTATTTTTGGATTTATATCTAATGCTCTAGATTCAGAAACATCCACCTTATATTTCCCAATTGTACTATAAAGAGCTATTAGTTGACGATTTATATTAGATTCGGATATAATATCATCATCTATTAAAACAAGTGAACCAATTGAAGATCGAGATAATGCTTCTACGACATAAGAACCTACACCGCCTATTCCAAAAACAGCTATTTTAGATTTTTTTAATTTTTCAATATTTTTTGTTCCAAATAAAATTTCTGATCTTATAAATTCTTCTGACATATATTTTACCTCTTTTGAAATACTAAAATTATTATTTTTTTGTTTATTATATCATGTTTTAATAAAAAATTTGGGAGGAATTAACTTGTATTATTTAGGAATAGATTTGGGTGGAACTAATATTGTAGTGGGTCTTGTAGACTCAGATTATAATGTTATTTCAAAAGTTTCTTGTAAAACACTAGCTCCTAGATCAGAAGTAGATATAAGCAAAGATATGGCAAGGCTTTATTTTGAATTAATAAAAAAAAACAATATAAATGCAAATGAAATTGAATATATAGGGATAGGTGTTCCAGGAACAGCAAATAAAAAAACAGGAGTAGTTGAATATTCTCCAAATTTATTTTTATATAACTGGCAAATAGTTGATATTATGAAAGAGTTAACAAAAAAACCAGTAGTAATAGAAAATGACGCTAATGCTGCTGCGTATGGGGAGTTTGTTTCAGGTTCAGCAAGAGGGGTGAATTCAGCAATAATAGTAACCCTGGGAACAGGAATAGGTGGGGGAATTATTTTAGATGAGAAAATTTATACTGGAGAAAACTATTGTGGTGCAGAAATAGGTCATATGGTTATTGTTCATAACGGAATAGAATGTTCTTGTGGAAGAAAAGGATGTTTTGAAAGATATGCAT
>CAYJNP010000026.1:5771-8184 GCA_964371665.1 uncultured Eubacteriales bacterium
AGCAACAGCATTAGTGAGAATGACTAAAAGATCGATTGAATATAGTAAAAATAAAGGATTAATGTGGAGAATGGTTTCAGGAAATATAAATAAAGTTTCTGGATTAATTCCATTTGAAGCTATGAAAAAAGGTGATTTTTTAGCAAAACAAGTTATATATAAATATATTTCATATTTAGGATGTGGAATAACTAATCTTGTAAATATTTTTCAACCAGATATCATATGTATAGGTGGGGGAGTTAGCAATCAAGGAGAAACTTTAATAAATCCATTAATAAAAATTGTAGAAAATAATAGAATGAGTAAACATTCTAAAAAACAAACTAAAATTAGTATAGCAGGGTTAGGGAATAATGCTGGAGTAATAGGAGCTGCAGTGCTACCATTTAAAAAATCATTTTAAATAGATTAAAATTAAAATATTAATTTTTTAAGATTTACAAGATAAATATTTATATTAAGTCAGAACTTATACTTTCAATAGTATAGATATCTGGCTTTAGTTATTTATTAATTATTTTAATTTATATTTTAAGCTTATTGTTATAGAATTTTTTAATTTTAGGAAATTTTCAGTTTTTTCAAGTACTTTACATAAATCTACTGTTATTGTAAAATGATATTAAAAGATTTTTAGGGAGTGTTTTTATTGCAGCCTATATATAAAAGAGTGTTAATTAAACTTAGTGGTGAAGCTTTGTCGGGAATAAATAAACAAGGAATAGATTTTGATACAGTTATAAATATATGTAAACCAATAAAAAAATGTGCAGAAAATGGAGTAGAGATTGGAATAGTTGTTGGAGGAGGAAATTTTTGGAGGGGGAGAAGTAGCGGAAAAATGGATAGAACCCGGGCTGATCATATGGGAATGCTTGCTACAGTTATAAATGCTTTGGGTGTTTGTGATGCTTTAGAACAGTTGGGTGTTTCTGTTAGAGTTCAAACTGCAATTTCAATTCAACAAATAGCTGAGCCTTATATTAGAAATCGAGCTGTTAGGCATTTAGAAAAAGGTAGAGTTACTATATTTGGATGTGGAACTGGGAGTCCATTTTTTTCAACAGATACAGCCGCCGCTTTAAGAGCAGCCGAAATAGGAGCTGATGTTATAGTTAAAGCAACAATGGTTGATGGTGTTTACGATAGTGATCCTAAAAAAAATTCTAATGCTATTAAATATGATACTTTGAGTTTTAATAATATTATAAATAAAAATTTATCTGTTATGGATACTACAGCAGCGTCGTTGTGTAAAGATAATAATATACCAATTTTTGTATTGAGTATTGAAAATCCTTATAATATATGGGATGCTATAAATGGTAAGAAAATTGGGACTTTGGTTAAATAATAATTATAATTTTAGGGGGAGTTTTAATGAATAAAATTTTTAGCAATTCCGAACAAAAGATGAAAAAAACTTTGGAAATTTTAAATTCAGATTATTGTGAGATAAGAGCAGGAAGAGCCAATCCTGCAGTTCTAGAAAAAATTTTTGTAAATTACTATGATACATTAACGCCAATCAATCAGTTAGCTGCAATATCGGTTACAGAGGCAAGGACATTAACAGTGCAACCTTGGGATGTGTCTGTTATTAGAGAAATTGAAAAAGCAATACAAGCTTCTGATTTAGGAATAAATCCTCAAACAGATGGAAAAATTTTAAGATTAATTTTCCCATCTTTAACCGAAGATAGACGTAGAGAAATTGTAAAAGATATATTTAGAATGGCAGAGGATTCAAAAATTGCAATTAGAAATACAAGGAGAGATACTATTGATAAATTAAAAGATATGAAAAAATCATCAGAACTAACAGAAGATGATTTAAAACACGCAGAGAAACGTATACAAGAGTTAACGGATGAATATTGTAAAAAAATCGAATTAGCTTCCTATAAAAAAGAGAAAGAAATTATGCAAATATAGTTTGGCTGTGATTATATGAAAAATATTTTCAAAAGGAAAAAAAAAATAAACTTAGATATAATATTGCCAAAACATATTGGTATTATTATGGATGGAAATGGCAGATGGGCTAAGAAAAAAAGATTGCCTCGTGCAGGAGGGCATACTTCGGGAGCTTTAACTTTTAAAACTATTGCTATGTATTGCAGTGAAATAGGAATAAAACATTTGACAGTATATGCATTTTCAACAGAAAATTGGAAAAGGCCAAAAGAAGAAATTCATGCCCTTATGAAATTATTTAAGCAATATTTAGAAGAAGCTTTAAGAGATTTTTTTGAGAAAAATATTAAAGTAGTGTTTTTAGGGGATAGGTCTAGTTTTTCAAGAGATCTTCAGGATTTAATAAATGAAGTTGAAGAAAAATCATCAGTTAAAACAGGAATGATACTTAATATTGCTATGAATTATGGTGGTAGAGATGAAATTTTAAGAG
>CAYJNP010000027.1:0-3609 GCA_964371665.1 uncultured Eubacteriales bacterium
TTTGCATATTTGTAATAATAATCTTGACCTCGAACTTTATCTATTAGTTTGTTTGTAGTTATAAGTAATTTATTTTCTCCTAAGATATCAGATACCACTTCATTAGTTATTTGTTCAAAATAAGGAAGACTAATTGCATATTTGGCTATTTTTATCATATCGTTAGACGTTGTATAGTGATTTTCATCTCTTAAACCATGAGGATTAACGAAATGTGTATCTAAGCATCCTAATAAATGAGCTTTATCATTCATAAGATTAACAAAATTTTGTATGTTACCATTTCCAATATAGTCGGCTAACACTAACGCAGCGTCATTTCCAGATGATATCATTAAACAGTGGAGCAGTTGATAAGCAGATAAATATTCACCTCCATATATACCTGATAATGAGCTCCCAGTTCCTAAGAGTTTATCTAAAATCTCTTGTTTAACTAAAATCTGTGTTCCTTGTAAATTATCTATATTTTCTGATGCAACGATATATGTCATTATCTTTGTTACTGAAGCAGGTTCTCTTTTTTCAGTAGGATTTTTTTCATATACAATAGTATCAGTGTCTAAATTAATTAATGAAATAGATTGTGTTGTAGTTTCAAAATCAATATTAAATCCTAAAGAATTTATAATTGTGTTGTGAAACTGTAACCCACAAAAAAATAAAATTAATAGTATAGACAAAAATTTTTTTTTCAATATAGTTCCTCCATACATATAGAATATATATATATTATGAAATTTAAAGTTGAAACATTAAATTATTTTTTTCTATGATCTTTAAATCCTCTTCCCATTACTTCACCAGAACCACCAATCATAATAAAGACGTCTGGATCAATATTTTTTGCAATATCATAAATTTTATAGACTTCCTTTTTTCTAACTGCACATAAAAGAACTTCTCCTTCTGTACCACTATATCCACCTCGAGCTTTTAATTTGGTTATTCCTCTATTAATATTTTTAATAATTTGTTTAGAAATTTCTTCAGTTTTAGAAGAAACTATAAACATCATCCTGCCGGTACCAATATCTGTACCATATAATATATTATCCATTATTTTTGTACTGATAAATGTTAATATAATAGCATACATAGGACTTTCAAAGCTTTTATAAACAAAAGCCGAAGCACATATTATAATAACATCAACAAATAAAATAAATTTGCCTATAGAAATATGTTTAAACTTAAATGACAATATACTTGCAAGAAGATCAGTTCCTCCAGTCGTGGCACCTCTAGCAAAAATTATGCCTAAACCAAGTCCTAAAATTATACCAGCAGCCAAAGATGCCAGCATAGGGTCGCCAGTATAATGAGGTGAAAAAGGTTCTATTATGTCAATAGCTAGAGATGAAATAACTGTTGCTATAATAGTTTTACTAACAACACTATATCCTAATATAATTATAGACCATATAAAAATGGGGATATTCATAATTAAATTTGAAATTCCAATTGGCCAATTAAAAAGATAATTTAACATAGTAGCAATTCCAGTAATTCCAGCAGGGATAGTATTATTAGGAGTCATAAAAGTATTAATAGAAATTGCAAATAAAAGGCTCCCAACTAAAATAGCTATTGTGTCTATAGTATAATTTTTTAGTATAATTTGTTTATTTTTCAATATTATTATCTCCCTATTTATCAGTATTTTCGACTATTAATAAAAAAATTTCTTTAAGCCTATTTAAACTACCTTTTAGATATAAAAATCCAAATAAAACTTCCAATCCGGTAGCATTGTGGTATTCAGCAACACTAGCGTTTTTAGGAATATTTGATAATTTAGTGTTTCTTCCCCTTTTATATATAGATATTTCTTGTTCTGTTAAAAAGTTCATAATTTTTTTTATTTGTATAGATTGTGAGTGGCAAGAAACCATTTTTATCTTTTTATCATTTAATTTTCCAACAGGTAGATTAAATTTTGAAACTAGCATCTCTCTTACCATTAAATCAAAAATTGCATCTCCTAAAAAAGCTAAATTAGGAGAATTGATTATATTAATATCACAATCCATATTTAGAAATTTATCCAAATTTTTCTCCTTTAATCTAAATATTCAAATTCCATATCGTATATTTTAACATTATCTCCATTTTGCATACCAGATTTTTTTAGTTTATCTATAATACCAGATTTAATAAGTAATTTTTGAAAATATTGAAATGATTCATTATCATCAAAATTAATATTTTTTAATTTTTTTAATAACCATTCAGATTCTATGCAATAAGTCCCATTTTGAATTATTATTTTAATATCATTTTCATAAGAAATATTTTGCTGAGATTGTAAACATATTTCAGATTCATATTGCACAATAGGAGGCAATTTTTTAAGCATTTCTAATATTTTATTTAGTAGTGGCTTAACATTATGATTTATAGCGGCCATTATAGGAAAAAATTCATATCCTTCATTTTTAATATAATTTTTAAATTCATTTATTTGATTTTCAGTAGCTAAATCACATTTATTTCCTACTACTATCATTAATGTTTTTGAAAGGTTAGTGTTAAATTTTCGAATTTCTTCATTTATAGCTTTAAAATCATCGATAGGGTTTCTTCCTTCACTTCCTGATATATCTACGATATGTACTAAAAGTCTGCATCTTTCAATATGTCTTAAAAATTGATGTCCAAGGCCAATTCCTTCAAAAGCACCATCTATAAGTCCTGGAATATCAGCCATTACAAATGATTCATATTCATTAATATTAACAACTCCAAGCACAGGTGTAATAGTTGTAAATGGATATTCTGCAATTTTAGGTTTAGCTTCACTAACGACAGATAACAAAGTGGATTTTCCTACATTAGGGTATCCAATAAGCCCCACATCTGCTAAAAGTTTGAGTTCTAATTGAACTTCAATTTCAATTCCTAAATTTCCAGATTTAGCAAAACGAGGGGTTTGTCTGGTAGAATTAGCGAAATTTTTATTTCCAGAACCACCTTTTCCACCTTTAGCTATAATTTGAGCTTGATTTGTGGATATATCAGCGATTAATTTTCCGGTTTTGATATCTTTAATTAAAGTGCCTCTTGGAACTCTAATAATTAGATCATCAGCATTTTTTCCTGTGCACCTAGAAGGCTTACCATTTTCTCCATTCTTAGCAATATATTTTTTTTTGTATCTAAAGTCACCAAGAGTAGATAAATTATCATCTACTTGAAAAACAATATCTCCTCCTTTTCCTCCATTGCCTCCATCTGGGCCACCTGATGCTATATATTTTTCAGTATGAAATGAAATGGCACCATCACCACCGTTTCCGGATTTTATTAGTATTTTAGCAATGTCTATAAACATATTTTAACTCCTATTATTTGTATAATAATAAAATATAATTTTCATATATTTTGATTGAATTTTAAATTTATACTATTAACAGTATTTATAATAAATACGAATACAAATGTTGCGAATGTCATTAATAGAATTAATAATAAGAATGAGTGAAAACCTAAATTAACCAATGAAAATAAATCTTTAAACAAAATTATTCCGCATGAAAATCCTGCAATCATTAAGCTAAATAAAACTTTTCTTAAAATATTAAAAGGATAACATATTTTAAATAATAA
>CAYJNP010000027.1:3619-6360 GCA_964371665.1 uncultured Eubacteriales bacterium
TATTCTTCTGAAGACAGTTTAAATATATTCTTGAAAACAATTACCATTAAAATATTAAATACAACACTTAAAGCTCCAGGAAGTGCTTTGTTAATTATATTTAAAAAGAAATTTCCTTTTATTCTTTCTTTATTTGGCTCTAAAGCTAAAATAAACGAAGGAATACCTATTATAAATGTACTTATAAGTGACATTTGAATTGGCATAAATGGATATGGAATAGCAATAAATAAAAATAATAAGGCTAGTAATGAGGAATATATTGTTTTAACTAGGAATAGAGAAGCTGATCTCTGAATATTATTTATTGATCTTCTTCCTTCATTAACCACTTTGGTCATAGCTGAAAATGATGAATCTAATAAAACAAGTTGGGAAACATTTCTAGCAGCGTCGCTTCCAGCAGCCATTGCAATACTACAATCTGCTTCTTTTAGTGCAAGCACATCATTTACTCCATCACCTGTCATAGCTACTGTATGACCATTTTCTTTTAAAGCTAATATAATTTGTTTTTTTTGTTCAGGAGTTACTCTCCCAAAGACAGAATATTTTATAGAGGCTTCTTTAATATCATCATAATTTTTTAATAAAGTTGCGTCAACATATTGATCAGCATTTTCAAGTCCAGCATTTTTAGCAATATTATATACAGTTAAAACATTATCTCCTGATATTATTTTTGTATCTACACCTTGTTCTTTAAAATAATTCAAAGTTTTTTGTGCATCGGTTCTTATTTTGTCATTTATTAGAATAATTGCTATGGGAACTAAATTATTTGGCAGCTCGTTGTTTTTTTTAAAATTTTCTGTTGAATGAGCAACAATTAAAGCTCTACCCTTAATGGTATATTTATCAATTATATTTTTGAAATTGTCTTGTGAATTCTTAAAAATAAATTCATATGCACCCAATAAGTAAGTACCTTCATTTTTAAAATTAATACCCGACCATTTTCTAATAGATGAAAACTCGATAATCTTTAGAGGAGTATATTGAATATTTCCTTTAAATTGTTTTTTTAAAGCGTTAGAAGTTTGATTATTATCTTTAAAAGAGTAAAGTAAGCTGCACATTATATTATCAAATTTTTTTTTATAACTATTATCTATGAAAATAATGTCACTAACTTTCATAGTGCCTTCTGTTATAGTTCCTGTCTTGTCAAGGCATAGAGTATCAACTCTTGCTAAAGTTTCAATACAATATAATTCTTGGACTAAAACTTTTTTTCTCGAAAGTCTTATAACACTTACAGCTAAAACTGTGCTAGTTAGAAGAATTAAACCTTCAGGAATCATACCAATCAAGGCTGCAACGGTATTAACTATTGCAATTTTATAGTTGTTATTATCAATGTGTAATTGATTATAAAAAAGCAAAATGCCAATAGGAATAATTGCAAAAGATATTATTTTTATTATTAAATTCAAAGTTTTCATTATTTCTGAATTTACTTTTTTTATATATTTTGCGTCTTTAGATATTTTAGAAGCGTAATTATTATTTCCAACGTGTTCAACTTGAGCCTTACATGTTCCACTAATTATATAGCTTCCAGATAATAAAATATCGCCTTGATTTTTAGAAATCGAATCAGACTCTCCTGTAAGTAAAGATTCATTTACTTCACAGTTCCCTTCTATAATTATACAATCAGCTATAACCTGATTTCCAGAAGATATGCATAATATATCATCTAAAACAACTTCTTCAATTGATATATCTTCTTTTTTTCCACTACGTAAAACATGAGCTTTAGATGAAGAAATTAAAGATAATTTGTCTACTATAATTTTTGCCCTAATTTCTTGAAACAATCCAATTAAAGTATTGGCAATTACAATAAATAAAAATAATAAATTTTTATATGAACCAACATAAATTATAGATGAAGCCAATATTATATTTAATATATTAAATAAAGTAAATGTATTTTCATATATTATTCTTTTAATTGATTTAGTTGGAATAGATGAATCAAAATTCACTAAATTTTGATTTTTTCTATTTTTAATTTGATCTAAAGATAATCCCAAATTAGAATCTGGTTTAAATCTTTCTACATTGTTATATAAATCTTGATCAATAGTTTTATTCATAGTTGCTCCTATTATAATTTTACATATAGAAATGTTAACTATTTTATTTAAGTATACACAATATATGCATTTAAAGTCAAATTAAGGTAAAAGGGGGGGTTAATTTGCATTGTAGGATAGTAGATATAAAAAATAAAGAAGTAATTAACATAAAAGATGGATGTAGATTAGGCTGTATAAATGATCTAGAAATAGATATGTGTTGTGCTAAAATTATATCAATTATAATTTATGGAAAACCAAAATGTTTTGGTATTCTAGGTAGACAAGAAGACATAGTTATTAGATGGGAAGATATAGAAATAATAGGTGAAGATGCCGTATTAGTATGTTTTTCTTGTAGGTGTTCTAAAAAAAAGAGTTATAATCCTTTTAAAAAATTTTTTTGTAAAAAGTTTAATTAATATGATCTATGATTTTTTGGAGGAAATATGTTGAAAAAAATAAATTTATTTATTGTTTGTATTTTAGTATCTTTTTTTATAACATTTTTAATTTTTAGGTCATATAAAATTTCAGATAAAAAAGTTATGGGAAAACAAACACAAAATAAATATACAATAGTTATAGATGCTGGACATGGCGGGGAAGACGGAGGTGCAATTGGGAAAGGGGGAACGGTGGAAAAAGAAAAAA
>CAYJNP010000027.1:6370-8153 GCA_964371665.1 uncultured Eubacteriales bacterium
TGCTCAAAATATAAAAATGTTTTTAATTGCTAGTGGGTTAGATGTGAAAATGATAAGAGAAGATGATATTTCAATACATGATAGAGAAATGAAAACCATTAAGCAAAAAAAAGTTTCTGATCTAAAAAATAGATTAAACATAGTTAATGAGAATAATAGTAATATTTTAGTTAGTATACATCAAAATAAATTTGATCAAAGTAAGTATAGTGGAAGTCAAGTTTTTTATTCTGAAAAAAATCCATTAAGCAATAAATTGGCTGAAAATGTAAGAAAATACATATGCGAATTTTTGCAGCCAGAAAACACTAGAGAATTAAAACCATCTAATAAAAATATATATTTACTATATAATTGCAAAAATATAGGAATTATGGTCGAATGTGGTTTTTTATCTAATTATGAAGAAGAACTAAAGTTAAATGATATAGATTATCAGAATAAAATATCTTATAGTATATATTGTGGGATAATGAAATTTATTTCTGAAAAAGAAATTAATTAAAATTTTGTTGTATTAATATATAAAATGAATATATTACAACAAAACTTGATTAGTTTTATAAAGTTGACATATTATATAAATTATTATATAATTTCTGAGGTTTTAAATCGAATTTTTTATGTTTATAAAATTTTAATTTATAGATTTTAAAATATAGTCTTGATGGTATTCTTTAATGTGGAGTGAAAAAAGTTTATGATGTGGATAGGGTTAAATGAAATAAGAGAAAAGTTTCTTAAGTTTTTTGAACAAAAAAAACATTTAAGATTAAAAAGTTTTTCTTTAGTTCCGGTAAATGATAATAGTCTTTTATTAATTAATTCTGGAATGGCACCTATGAAAAAATATTTTACAGGAGAAATTATTCCTCAAAATCGCAGGATAGTAACATGCCAAAAATGCATTAGAACTCCAGATATAGAAAGAGTCGGAATTACATCTAGACATGGAACCTATTTTGAAATGTTAGGCAATTTTTCATTTGGAAACTATTTTAAAAAAGATGCAATAAAATGGGCGTGGGAGTTTTGTACTAAAGTTTTAGAGATGCCTGTTGATAGATTATGGATATCCATATATGAAGAAGATGATGAATCTTTTGATATATGGACAAAAGATGTTGGAGTAGATTCTTTTAAAATTGTTAGGCTTGGGAAAAAAGATAATTTTTGGGAACATGGTTCTGGACCTTGTGGACCTTGCTCTGAGATATATTTTGATAGAGGAGAAAAATATGGATGTGGCAATGCTAATTGTTTGGTAGGTTGTGAATGTGATAGATATGTTGAGTTTTGGAATTTAGTATTTACACAGTTTGAAAATGATAAAAATGGGAATTATAATTTATTAAAAAATCCTAATATCGATACTGGAATGGGTCTTGAAAGGCTAGCATGCTTGATGCAAGGAGTAGATAATTTATTTTTAGTAGATACAGTTAGACCTATTTTAGAAAAAGTAAGTGAGATATCAGGAAAGATATATGGAGAAGATATAAAGTTGGATATTTCAACTAGAGTTATAACTGACCATATAAGAAGTTCGGTTTTTATGATATCTGATGGAGTTATGCCCTCTAATGAAGGAAGAGGGTATGTGTTAAGGCGTTTGTTAAGGCGTGCATGTAGGCATGGAAAATTATTAGGAATAAAAAATAATTTTTTGTTTAGTTTATGTGATATTGTTATTGAACAAAATAAAAATAATTATGTTGAGTTGCTTGAAAAGAAAAGCTTGATAAAAAAGGTTATTGAAATAGAAGAGAAGAAATTTTTAAAA
>CAYJNP010000028.1:0-3178 GCA_964371665.1 uncultured Eubacteriales bacterium
ATACTAAAATAATGGCGACCATTTTCTAAAATATTAAAATTTACTACAGAAGAATAATCATTGAATCCTATTTTTCTCATATTATTGTTAGCTAAAATGATTCCACAAAATAAAAATAATATTAATCCTGTAAATAACATTGAATATATAAAATATTTTATATTTATAAATTTATCTTTTATAATAATTTATTCACATCGTTTTAAACAACCGTTTTATTTAAAAATTCTGAAAGAGCGCAACTCAAAAAACCTCCTGATCTAATTGCTTCTTCTAAAGTATTAGCATCAGTTCCCACTTCTATTAATATTGATCCATGCGTTAAATGCATATTATATCTAGATTCCGTGAATGACATTGGTCGTGTCATTCCTGGATACATAGTTTCTATTGTTTTTTGTAAGTTTAAAGCAAAAATAAGATTATATTCCCAGTCTGGAAAATCGTTGTTATTTTCTAAATCACATCCTGAAATTATCATTATTTGAGCTGCTTTTTTACCATTTACTTTAAATACGGGTTTTATTTTACCAGTTTCATTATTACCTATAGAATCTCTGTGAATATCAAGAACAACTTGAATTGTTGGGTTATCATTTAAAATATTTTTTATTGTTTGAGCTGATCTTGAATATGAACCATTATAACTTGGAGTATCATGATAAGTTTGATCATGAATTACTCCTATATTATTTTGTTTAAGTTTTTGAGCAATAGCATTTCCGACTCTGGTTATGTTTTTTTCGTTATCTGTTGATCTTGCATAGAAACTTTCATAAAAAAAATCGGTATCTTTATCCATATAAGCTTCAGATGTATGAGTATGAACTATTAAAACTTGTGCAGTTCCATTTTTTTTTATTTTTATATCTATTTTTTTTGAAATTTGATCTGATATATTTAAATTATATTCAGTATTATTTTTAACATAAAAATTTTCATAATTTAATCCACTAGAACCAAAATGATTTTCGATTATTTTATATTTTTTTTCTCCTCTCTTTTCCTCTATTGATTCTGTTATTGATTCTGTATTTAATACGGGTTGAGAAAAATTAATTGTTTTGTTAGTTTCATTTTTTAAATTTAATGAAACTTTATATTTTTCGGTTGTTTCTGAATTTTTAAAATCTCCAAATGGTAAAATAAATTCTGCAGCTAATAATGGAATTTGATTTTGTTTATTTTTGATTAATTCTAAAATTCGTATAGAAAAACAAAAAAAAGCTATAATAGTGCAAGTTATAGATAAAATTTGTAAAATCGGACTAATTATATTTTTTCTTTTATAATATTTAAAATGCACAGATACACCTCTTTTAAACTGCCTATTTTTTAAATATATAGGTTGTCTATTAAAAGGTATGATTTTAAAAATATTTTTATTACACAAGCATAAGTATATCGTCTACTGAAAAATTTGATTGTAGTGCACAGTTTAAAGAGAGCCCAATAAGTTTTGAAGATCTTTCTATTAATAAATCAATTTCTCTTGGAGTTACCATCATTAATTTTCCTTTTGAAGAAATAAATTTTTCAATATTTTTAGGTAAATTTTTTTCACCTATAATATCATAAATTAATGTTATTGCATCTACTACTGTTGGAATTCCTACACTTATTACTTTAGTTCCTAAATTTTCTTCATTTATACATGGCCTAGAATTTCCAACTCCAGATCCTGGGCAAATACCAGTATCTGAAATTTGAATAGTACATCCAAGGTGTTTTAACTGTTTTGAAGCTAAGGCATCGATAACTATAACCACCGAAGGGTTTATAGTTTTTACTATACTTTTTATAAATTCGTTAGTTTCTATTCCAGTTTGTCCCAATACTCCAGGAGATATAGAAGATACAGGTCGTAAGTTCTTAATTCCTATTGATTTTGCTAAATTTTTTGATATATGTCTAGTTGATAAAATATAAGAAGATACTTTAGGACCAAGAGCATCTGGAGTAATCTTTGTGTTTCCAATACCAACTATAAGAGCTAATCCTGATTTAGGAATTAATTTTTGTATTTCTTTTGCGATATTTTCAATTGTAATGTTATCATGTTTAAAATTATCTGTTAAATTTTCAAATTCTATTGTGATATAGTTACCTATAGGTTTTTGCAGTTTTTTAGAAGCTTCTAGAGTTTCTATTTTAATATCTGTTATAGATATATTATCTAATTTTTTTTTAGAATAAATAATTCCATCAATATTTTCTCCAATAAGTTCTCTGGTTTCAACAGCTAGATCTGTTCTAAAAAACATATTATCATCCTTTTTATTTTTTAATAATTATTGTTACTTATATTTTAAACGATATTCTTTAAATTCAAACTTGATTAAAATATAAAATATTTAATTATAAGTAGAATAATTTATTACTTTTTAATTGTTTTATAATAATAAATATTTAAAAATTAATATTTAATATTTTTAAGTATAGAAATTAAATTTTTAATTTCTGAGATTTTATTAAAATAAGAAGGAGAAATTCTAACAGTTCCTATATTTATGGTATTATAAAAATTATGTGCGCATGGAGCACAGTGTAGACCAGCTCTAACTGCGATTCCTTTTTTATTTAAATATTCTGCAATACCTTCACTCTCTGAATTATTAACATTAAACGATAACAGTGGAACGTAATGATTAAGTTCTGGTTTATTAGTGTATAATTTAATATGATTCATCTTAGAAAGTTCTTCATACAAAAATTGTATTAATTTAAATTCATGAATAGATATATTTGGTATTCCTATTTTATTTACGAATTCAATTCCTGATTTTAATCCACAAATTCCTGAAATATTTGGAGTACCACTTTCTAAACGATCAGGATATTTATCAGGTTGAAATAAAGATTGAGAATCTGTTCCAGTTCCACCTTCTATTATAGTATTAATTTTATGAGAATTTTTTAATATTAATATTCCTGTTCCCATAGGTCCATATAATCCTTTATGAGATGCTACACAGAGATAATCTATATTAGAATATGATAAATCTATATTAGTAATTCCGGCACTTTGTGCTGCATCAACAAGAATAGGAATATTATATTGATGTGCCATTGCAGAGATTCTTTGAATTGGTAATTTGAATCCCCAAACATTTGAGGCATGAATACAAACGATAAGTTTAGTTTTTGAAGTTAAAGAATTTCTAAATGAATTTAATGT
>CAYJNP010000028.1:3201-8053 GCA_964371665.1 uncultured Eubacteriales bacterium
AAACATTAGCAATTGTAACATTCACTCCTTGATCACTTAGTGCTTGAATAGGTCTCATAATAGCATTATGTTCAACACAAGAAACTACTACATGATCCAAAGGTTTTAAAATTCCTTTTAATAGCATGTTAGCTGCTTGAGTGCAGTTTAAAGTAAAAATAATATTTTCTTCATTTTTAGTATTAAATAAATTTGCAATTGTTTTTCTGCAAATGTAGATTTGTTCTGCTGTTTTAATTGATAAGTCATGACCACTTCTTCCCGGATTTGCTCCAAATTTATTTATAGAACTAGTAATAGAATTAATAACTGATATTGGTTTAGGAAATGTAGTCGCGGCATTATCTAAATAAATCATCGTTTAACCTCCTCGTATAATATAGATATAATTTTTATTCCATTTTGAGTTAATATTTGTTGAGATGGTTCCAAATTATCAACAGTTAAACTGTAACTACATCCACCGTTAATTTTTATTTTTGGGGTTCTTAAAATATCAGAGTGAATTCCGTTAATTGCTAATATTTGTTTGGCTTTTATTGAAGACGTGATATTTCCAATCACTAAAAGAGGCTTGCCCATATTTATCACCTAATTATTGTTTATTTTATTATATGTTATATTTGAAATAAAGGTGACTTAAAAGGATATATAAATGTTTTAAATTCATTGTATTTAATGTTAAACATTTTTATTTAATATTTTAATTAATGTTATTGTTAGGTTTTCTTATAATTTAAAAATCTCCCAAAGAAATTAATTTCTTTAGGAGATAAATTAGGTTTGTTATTTAATATTTAATAATATAAAAAATATTTTATTAATTTTTTGTGCAGAATGATTCACAATCTACGCATTGACACACCGACGGATTTGGTTCATGAGTACCAACACTTATTTTATCTAATGAACAATAGTTTTCACTATTACAATGATGTTTACATTGCTCTACGCTGCATTTAATACTATGATTAGCATTTTTATTCATAACAAACACCTCAAATAAAATATTTTTATTTTTGATCAGTAATTTTATTACTGATCTTAATTTATTATTTATGAAAGTTAATATTTTATACAATTTTCACAATTATTAATTCTGAAACATAAAATGGTTGTGTAAACAATAAAAGATATCTAAAAGGAGGACGAGTATAATGTTTGAAGATATATATAAATTTAATAACATAGAAAATATTTACAAAAAAAAAATAACAACAGAAAATATGAATATCTCCCCAATTCCTGAAAATGCTTCTGTAACTATGGCATATGTTCCATATCAGGAAGATGATCAAATTTATAGCCCTGAACAAGGAATAAGTTGCGGAACAATGTTTCCAGTTTTAGATAAACCTTTCAATGGATATAGGGGGTAATTTATATGTGTGAACAAGAACGTCTTTTAAAAAGAATATCTGCTTATGATTTTGCAATATTAGAGTTACAAATTTTTTTGGATACTCACCCAATGAATAAACAAGCAAATATGAAATTAGAAGAATATACAACTAAAAGTAATGTTTTAACAACAGAATATGAGCAAAAATTTGGACCAATACAAGCTGATAACATTGAATTAAATAGATTAGCTTGGATATCTAACCCATGGCCTTGGGATAATAAGGAGGAGTATTAATGTGGTCTTATGAAAAGAAATTACAATACCCTGTTAATATCAAAAACACTAATCCGTCATTGGCAAAAATAATAATATCACAATACGGAGGACCAGATGGAGAGATAGGAGCATCGTTAAGATATTTAAGTCAAAGATATACTATGCCATATCCTGAGTTAAAAGCAATTTTGACAGATGTAGGAACAGAAGAACTTGCTCATTTAGAAATGGTAGGATCAATAGTTTATCAATTAACAAGAAATCTAACCCCTGAACAAATAAAAGAAGCAGGATTAGACGCATATTATGTTGATCATACAACAGGAATATATCCAAGTTCAGCTGCAGGAGTACCTTTTACAACAGCATATTTACAAGTTAAAGGAGACCCTATTGCTGATTTGCATGAGGATCTTTCAGCTGGACAAAAAGCTAGAGCAACTTATGACAATATATTAAGATTCTGTGATGATCCAGATGTTAAAGATGCAATAAGATTTTTAAGAGAGAGGGAAGTTGTTCATTATCAAAGATTTGGAGAAGGATTGCGAATTTTAACAGATAAATTAGATAGTAAAAATTTTTATGCCTTTAATCCTTCTTTTGATAAATCTAAAAAATAAAAATTAAATATAACTTAAAAAACTTGATCTCTTAACGTTAGAGAACAAGTTTTTATATTATAAAATTTAAGTTTTATTGATCTATATTAGTTTCAAATGATGGTTCAAATAGCAATTGTTCTTTTTGATAAAACGTAATAGACAACAAAAGTGAAATTATATAAAAAAATATAGATAAATCTAAAATTAATGAAGGAGAAATTTTATTTGTTTCTAAAAAACCATTAAATAATAATGGGCTTGTATAAATAGAGATAAATAAAGCGGTGGTCATTCCATACATAAATAATTTTTGAACTAATTTTTCACTTTTAAAATGGATTAATAATTTGGATAAAGCGAAACAAAACGGAACTAACATAGCAGATCCTAAAATATTAAACATATCAATATTCCCTTGATCAATAGCAGCGTTAATTGAAAATAATATAGATAATTTTATAGCAGCCCAAATAGTTGGAACTATAGCCCAATGAGGCATACTTAGAAATAAATTTTTTGATTTTAGATGATAAAAAATTAAAAATATAAAAGTAATTGAACATAAGAGTGTTAATAATCCTAAAAAAAGTAATTTGAATTGAAAATCATAAAAAAAATACAAAAATTGAGTTAATCCAGTAATAATCATGAATATTGATACTATACTTGAAAATATTGAGCAGAAAATATTTTTAGGCATTTTAATTTGATTAGGGACATTTTTTATAAATATAGGCATAATTATTAATATAGTAATTAAAATTGAAGTTGCAATAAAAAAATATATTTTTTTAGGATCACTAGCTATATTCAACATAACAAATTCTTTATCTTTAATAGATATATATATTTTTGCAGGAACAAGAGTTAAAAAAGATATCAAAAATATAATCCATGTATGTATTAATTTCACAAAAATACCCCCATATAAAATTCCATTAACTATAGATTTAATATTAAAACAACCTAATATGAAAGTCAATATATTTTGAGGTAAAAATGAAGCAGGTTATTACAATTTATATTTCTCTAATATTTTTTATGATTACAATTCCATTTATTACAGTAGAAATAGTAAAGTCAGATCCGATTTTGTTTAAAAAGACGTCTTTGAATTATAAAAAAATTTTTAATAAAATAAATAAAAATGATAAACAAATAGAAAATGAAGATAAAAAAATGCAGAAATTTAAAATTTTAGATAAATCTGAAAATAAAGTATGTCACAGTTGCTTGTGAAATGCCAATAAGTTTTCATATAGAATCTCTAAAAGCTCAATCTGTAGCAAGTTATACATATTTTTCAAGAGAAAGGAATTTAGCTAGAGAAAATCCAAAAGAAGATCTAAATGGAGCAGATTTTTTTGTTGATACTTCTAATTGGATGTACTACACAACTATGGAAAATCTAAAGGCTAGGTGGGGAAATAAATTTGATGAGTATTTTTTAAAAATTAAAGAAGCTGTAGATTCAGTTTTTGGAGAAATATTAAAAACAGAAGATGGAAAACCAATATTAGCTATGTATCATGCTATTTCAAATGGAAATACAGAAAATTCATCTGATATTTTTGGAGATAATGTTTCTTATTTATCAGCAGTTGCTAGCCCTGGAGATCAGTTTGCTCCTGATTTTCAAACTTTTTTAGAAATTAGTTTTGAAGATTTTAAAAATAAAATAATTTTAAAATATCCAGATATTAAATTTTCTGAAAATATTTCTTCTTGGATAGGAGAAAAGGAAACTACAATATCTGGAACAGTTAAAAATATAAATATATGTGGAAAAAATTTAACGGGACGAGAAATTAGAAATATTTTTTCGCTAAGGTCAGCTACATTTGAAATTATCAAAAAAGATAATACATTTATGTTTAAAATAAAAGGATACGGACATGGTGTTGGAATGAGTCAATATGGAGCGGAATATATGGCAAGACAAGGTTCGACTTATAAAGAAATTTTAAATTGGTACTATAAAATTTAGTAAAATAAATTCTAGATAGGAAGTGTTTTAATTGAATAATATAAATTGGAAATCTCTTATTATAAACATATCTATCCCTCTATTTCTTATTGGAGGATTAAGTTCTTATTTAACAAGGAATTCTATGCAAGTATACTCTGAATTGAATACACCTAAATTATCTCCACCAAGTTGGATATTTTCTATTGTATGGCCTATTTTATATATATTAATGGGAATTGCTTCATATATAGTTTATGAAGCTGATTCGATATATAAATCAAAAGCTCTCACAATTTATGCATCTCAACTTATATTGAATTTTATTTGGTCAATAGTGTTTTTTAATTTAGAAAAATATTGGTTATCTGTAGCAATTATAATAGTGCTTAATATTTTAATATTTTTAACAATAATATATTTTTATATAGTAGACAAAAAAGCTGCATTTTTATTAATACCATATATGCTATGGGTATTATTTGCTACATATTTAAATGTTTCAATAGCATTACTCAATTAATAATTTTATTATAGGAGAAATTTTTTTATATATAAAAAATGTTACGATCGAAGTTATAACACCTTTAAAAAAATTAAAAGGTGCTATAGTTAACAACATTAATTTTAATAGACTATCTATATTTGGATTGATAGATT
>CAYJNP010000029.1:0-1148 GCA_964371665.1 uncultured Eubacteriales bacterium
ATCAGCTTTACATGTAATTGAAGCAAATGCTAATAGCAAAGCTATTGCTCCTCCAGCTAAGCCCCCCGCCAGCAATCCTAACCAAGGATTTCCAGAATAATACCCAATAGTAGCAGCTGTAAATGCTCCTATTGACATCATTCCTTCTATACCAATATTTACTACTCCAGCCCTCTCCGATAATACCCCGCCCATCGCACCAAAAACCAGAGGAGTTGAATACATTAGAGTAACACTTACTATAAATACAATATTACTTAGCATTTTTTTTCCTCCTCGATAATAACTTGTTTCTCAATATAGGCACAACTGCTGTCATTGCTACAAAAAACACTATTGTTCCAATCATAATATTAATAATTTCAGAAGGTATTCCTATTTCAGATTGTATAGACTGACCTCCAAATATCAATCCACTAAACAATAATCCTGAAAAAATACATCCTATAGGAGAACTTCTCGCAATCAAAGCTACCGACAAACCATTGAATCCATTGCCTTCAGCAATAGCAAGTTTTGATATACTATGCGGGGACATTCCTGTTACTGTAAGTGCTCCTGATAATCCTGATATTGCACCGGCTATCAACATTGCATATAATATATTGCGTTTAACATTAATCCCTGCACAATTTGCCGCTGAAGAATTAAAACCTACAGCTCTAAGTTCAAAACCTTTTGTTGTTTTATAAAGAATTATAAAAATTAATATAGCTATTATAATCGAAATAATTATTCCATAATTTAAATCTGTTTTTAATATTTCAGATAAAAATTTATTATTTTTTAAATATGCTAACCCCTCTTTAGATGTTTTCCAATTATATAACATAATTGTAAAACTAGATTCATTTACAGGATGTGTCCCCATAGTATTAGGTCTTCTAAATCTTTCTATAGTCACTACAAAATTTTGAAAATATAATAAAATCCAATTAAACATAATACTTGTTATAACTTCATGAATTCCAAACTTTGCTTTAAGATATCCTACAAATCCTCCTACAATAGCACCAGCTAAAACTCCAGAAATCACAACTAACGGTACTTGTAAAATTGGAGATAAATCAAATGTTATTCCTACCAGTGTAGCAGCAATAGTTCCAGCTATATATTGGCCTTCAGCTCCAATATTGAAAAGTCCTGTT
>CAYJNP010000029.1:1158-1519 GCA_964371665.1 uncultured Eubacteriales bacterium
ATGCAAATGCAACACTTATTCCTGTTAAAATAATCGGAGTCGCTTTTATAATTACATTTACTATATACTTAGGTTTAGAAAATACAGAATTAAACATAACTTCCATAGTTTTAAAAGGATCATATCCTGCAAAAATTAATATTAAAAACGCTACTATAAATCCACTTAAAATAGCAAGAAAAATAGATGTCATCGGTTTCTTTAAAATTTTAACTAGTTTTTTGTTCATCGTTCGCCTTTCCTCCTGCCATTAACAATCCTATTGTATTTTCATCCACACTTCCTTGTTTAAAGGTTTTAACTATACTTCCTTTGTAAATTACCGCAATTTTATCTGAAACATCCATAACTTCATCTAATT
>CAYJNP010000029.1:1529-5290 GCA_964371665.1 uncultured Eubacteriales bacterium
ACTATCTCTTAATTCAATTAATTTTTTATGAATATATTCTATTGCACCCACATCTAACCCTCTAGTAGGTTGCACAGCAATTAAAAGATCTGGATTATTGGCAACTTCTCTTCCAATTATAATTTTTTGTTGATTTCCTCCAGATAATTTTCTAACTAATTTATTTTCACAATTATTTGGCCTTACATCATAATTTTCTATAATTTTTTTAGTAAAATCTTTAATCGCCTTTCTATCTAGCATTCCTTTAGAAGTAAATGAATCTTCACGATATTTTTCTAATATAGCATTTTCTGAAACTGTAAAATCTAAAACTAATCCATCTTTATGTCTATTTTCATGTATTGTAGAAATTTTATTATTTATTATATTTTTGGGAGATGTATTTTGTATTTCTATTTCATTAATCTTAATTGTACCTTCTTGAACTTTTGAAATTCCTGTTATCGCTTCTACTAATTCTTTTTGACCATTTCCTTCTATTCCTGCTATTCCTAAGATTTCTCCTTTTTTTACTGATAATGATAAATTTTTCACAGCATCTAATCCTCTTATATCTTTTACAGTTAGATTAGAAATTTTAAAAATAACATCTCCAGGATTTGAATCTTTTTTATTAACAGTAAGATTTACTGATCTTCCTACCATTTTCTTAGCTAAACTAGACATTTCTTCATCTTTCACACTAACCATATCAATATACTTGCCCTTACGAATAATTGTACATTCGCTAGCAGATTCTTTTATCTCTTGTAATTTATGAGTAATTATGATAATCGTTTTTCCATCTTTTATCAGATTGTGCATAATTGAAATCAATTCTTTTATTTCTATAGGGGTTAACACAGCTGTAGGTTCATCTAATATTAAAATATCTACTCCCCTATATAATGATTTTAAAATTTCCACTCTTTGTTGCATTCCAACAGAAATATCTTCTATTTTTGCATCAGGATCTACATTTAGCCCATATTTTTTAATGATTTCTTTAATCTTAAGCCTAGCTTCAGACATATTTAAAATTCCACCAAATGTAACAGTTTCTTTTCCTAGTATAATATTTTCAGTCACTGTAAAATTATCTACCAACATAAAATGTTGGTGCACCATTCCTATTCCATGATCTATAGCAACACTAGGATTTTTCATATCTACTAAATTTCCATTTAAATATATTTCTCCAGAATCTGAATGATACAATCCATATAACACGTTCATCAATGTGCTTTTTCCCGCACCATTTTCACCTAAAATTGCATGTATAGTTCCTTTTTTTACATTCAATTGAACATCATTAAGAGCTGTAAAAGATCCAAATATTTTGGTTATATTTTTCATCTGTACTGCGTAATTTTCATTTTCTCTTTTTATCACAAAACAACCTCCTTTACATATAATTCAGCTTTCTTATAAATTAATGTAGAGAGAGTGTATTCTCTCTCTACTACTAAAATAAACTAACCTAATTTTTCGATAAAAGAATTATACTCAGTTTCAGTTTGTGGAGGTATAAATTCACCAGAAATTACTTTTTCTTTTATCTTCATAGCTTTATCATATATTTCAGGATCCAAATTTTTATTCTCAGAAGGAATTCCAACACAACCATCTTTTAAACCAAATCTTAATGTAGTTCCTCCAACATTTTTTCCTTCTTTTACTTGTCTAGTGACTAATTCAACAGCTATACCAACATTTTTAAGTGCTGATGTTAAAACATTATCTGGTGCTAAATATGATTGATCTCTATCAACACCAATAACAAATTTGCCAGCATCTTTAGCAGCTTCTATAACTCCTACTCCAGTTCCTCCTGCTGCTTGAAAAATAACATCTGTTCCTGCATCATACATTCTTTTAGCAGTAGCTTTACCTTTACTTGCATCAATAAAACTTTCTACATATTGGCTATTAATTTCTATCTTTTTTCCAAGTTCTTTAGCAGCACAATCTACCCCAGCTCTATATCCAAATTCAAACTGATCAATTATATCAGATTTCATTCCTCCTACAAAACCTACTTTTCCTGTTTTACTTGTTTCTCCTGCAATATATCCAACTATAAATGCAGATTCCTGTGCTTCAAACATAACACCTGTTACATTTTGAGCAGTTTTATCTCCATATGAATTATCAGCAACTGCAAAATGTAAATCTGGATTTTTTCTTGCTGCAGCATCTATAGAATCAGCCATAGCAAAACCTATTCCCCAAATTAAATCGCAATTTTGATCAATAAGCTTGTCTATATTAGTATCAAAATCAGTAGCTTGTACAGATTCTAAATAGCTTATTTTAGAACCTGTTTCTGTAGAAAATTTATTTAATCCTTCCCAAGCAGATTGGTTAAACGATTGATCATTAACTCCTCCAGTATCTGTTACCATCGCTGTATAAAAATTATTTTCAGCACCATTGTTTTCTGAACTGCATCCAACTGTCACTAATAGTATTAAAATAGCTATTGATAAAGTAAATATTCTCTTTTTCATATTAAAATCCTCCATAAACTTGTGTTAATCAATTTATTTCAATAAAACTAAATAAATAATAAAAAACTTATGATATACCCAATGCTATGTGCATCATATCAGTAAAGCTTGTCTCTCTAGCTTCAGAAGATAATGATAATCCTCTAAACGGACAATCTGAAATAGTCAATACACAAAGTGCATCTTTTTTCAAATAAGCTGCATTCATATATAAAGCCGCAGCTTCCATTTCAACAGCCAAAATACCCATTGATTTCCATTTAGCAAGAGATTCCTGATCTGCATCATAAAATATATCTGAAGAAAATATATTTCCTACAACCGATTTTATGCTTTTAGCATTTGCAACCTTTACCGCTTTAGATATTAAATCATAACTAGCAATAGGAGCAAATGTTCCTGATAATCCATATTGCAATCCAAAATTAGAATTAGTGCACGCTCCCATGCCAATTACAATATCTCTTAAATTAACATTATCGCTAATCGCACCTGCCGTTCCCACTCTTATGATTCTTTCAACATCATAAAATTTAAATAATTCATAACTATATATGCCCATTGATGGCATTCCCATTCCACCTCCCATAACAGAAATTTCTTTCCCGTTATAGGTTCCAGTATATCCCAACATATTTCTCACGCTATTAAAACATTTAGCATTTTCTAAAAAATTTTCTGCTATAAATTTTGCTCTTAGAGGATCACCTGGCATAAGCACTGTTTTAGAAATTTCTCCAAATTTTGCATTAATATGCGGTGTAGGCAAATTAGCCATAAGTATATTCTCCTTATCATATGTATATTATTAATTGCTGTCAAACACCTTTAAATTTGTATTTTTAAGCAAATCAACAAACTTATTAATACAAGGTCCTGCACAAATTGCACAAACTATTGTAACTATTCCTACTTTGCCTCCTAAAATCCATCCTAATATTAAAAATCCCATATCAGTAACTATTTTAATAATGCGAAAAGATTTTTTGGTTTTATCTCTTACTATCATTATTAAAGAAGTAAATGGATCTAATCCTATATTAAGAGATATAAAAATAGCTCCTCCTATAAATAACATCAAACAAGCAATGGCGCTAGCAATGATTCGTGGAATATATTCACTAATTTTTATGTTTGCCCTCCCAAATATACTTTCTATTAAATTAACAGTATCTTGATTTCCAAGATTAAACCCAAGAAAAAAATATAATTCTATTCCTATCAATATTGCTATTCCAAGAAAAAATGTATATATTAATGTTCCTATGT
>CAYJNP010000029.1:5300-7939 GCA_964371665.1 uncultured Eubacteriales bacterium
ATAAATACAAAAAATATAACTAATATTAAATTGGTAGCTACCGCTAGGTCATCAATATCATTTACAGGGCTTATATTTTTAATAGTATTTCTAACTCCATCTAAAAACACAGATATAGGATCATTTCCTAACCCCGATAAATTGTTAAATGATATTGCAGCTCCAATTAATATTACCGCTGCAAAAGACAACAATATTTTAATTAATAATATTTTTTTATCAATTTTAAATACACTAAAATCTAATCTATTATTCATCAATAATTACTTTCTTTAAAATAGATTTCCGCTCTATATCCGATCTAATATCAAAGTATTCTAGTATTGTAGCCGCAATATCTGAAAATCTTTCTCTTGTTCCTAAATTTATTCCTTTTTTTATTTTATTTCCTAAAATAATCATCGGAACATATTCCCTAGAGTGATCAGTAGATTTCGTGCTTGGATCACATCCATGATCAGCTGTAACAATTAAAATATCATCTTCCTTAAGTTTTGATTCTAAAATGGAAATCTGCTCATCAAATTTAGCCAGAGATTTTGCATAGCCAGATACATCATTTCTATGCCCATAAAGCATATCAAAATCAACTAAATTTAAAAAACATAATCCTTCGAATTCTTTTTCAACAAATCCTATTGTCTTTTGCATACCATCTTCATTGTTTTTAGTTCGTATAAATTCTGTTATTCCACTTCCAGCAAAAATGTCATTTATTTTACCTACCGCTAAAACATATTTACCATTGTCAATCAACTTATTTAACATAGTATCTTTTGGTGGCAAAAGAGAATAATCATGCCTATTAGATGTCCTTTTATACTCAGGATATTCCCCAATAAAAGGCCTAGCAATTACTCGCCCTACTCCTACATCATCAACTAATATTTCTCTAGCTATCTCACAATATTTATATAAATCTTCAATTGGAACAATATCCTCATGCGCAGCAATTTGAAACACACTATCAGCAGATGTATATACTATTAAATCTCCAGTTTCAACATGTTCATTTCCATAATCTAATAAAACTTTGGTTCCAGAATAAGGTTTGTTACAAATAATTTTTTTTCCAGTCAATTCTTCAAACTTGCTAATTATATCTTCTGGAAATCCATCAGGGAAAACTGGCAACGAATTTTTAGATTTTATACCTGCTATTTCCCAATGACCAATTATAGTATCTTTTCCTTTTGACGCTTCAGCCATCCTCGCATATGAGCCTTTAGGATTAATTGATTTTTTATAACATTTTATTCCATCAATATTAAATAAACCATATCTTTTCATATTTTTCATGTCAAAATTTGAATCTTTTGAAACTGAACTTAATGTATTGCTTCCATGATCTCCATATTCAGATGCATCTGGCATCTCTCCTATTCCAACGCTATCCATAACCACAAGGAAAACTCTCTTCATAAAAACTGTCTCCTCTCATATTGCTTTAGATATGCAATATTTGTAAACTAAATTTAACAAATTTCACATACATATTAGCATAATTGAATTAATAAATCAAATATATTTTAGTTTATTTTGAAACTTTTTATAAAAAAACTAATTTGTTATATTTTAAATATTTTTAATTGCTTGAAAAAAATCTTGTTGAAAAATATACACTATAAAATCCAATAAACATTGTTAATAAACACCAAAATATATTTATTCCACTGGGAATACCAGGAATTATCTCTCTTAAAGAAATTAATACAAATCCTAATATCGTTAAATACGTGTATTTAGGATAATTATTCATAACTATCTCTAAAATTTTAGTTGATAAAACAATGCCAATCACAGTTCCTAAAATTAACATAGCCAAAAATAAAATTTGAAAATTTTCTATTGCTAAAAGTGTCAATTCATATATCCCTAAAATTAAAAGCATATACGAAACACTTATTCCTGGTAGTACCAGTGCTATTGAGAGAACTATTCCTGCAATAATTATATATAAATAATCTTTAAAACTAGATTCATTAGTTAAATTAAAAAAACCTTTTGGAATTAATCCTGTTGCAAATGCTATTCCCGATCCTAAAATAGGATATATTAAAAGACTAATTGAAAATTTCTTTACACCTGATTTTCTATAAATAAGAGGTATACTTCCTAAAATAGCTCCAAAAAATAAATACATAGATATAAATTCAAATTTAGTTACAATAAATAAAATTAATCTAGAAAAAATTATTATTCCTAAAATTGCTCCACCGCCTATTGTTAAAAGTATAATAAAATTTTTTTTAGGATTTTTAAAAAACGAACTCACTGCTCCAATTAATTTATCATAAACATCTAAAATAATTGCTGTAGTTCCTCCGCTCACTCCAGGTACTAACATACATGCTCCTATAAATATTCCTTTTAGTGTATCTATTAATAAAATATGTTTTTTCACTTATGATATCCACCTTTAATATATAAATTTATATATATTAAAGATTATTTACACTAATTGATAAAATATTTAAATTTTAATCTATAAAGTTAATTGATCATCATCTTCTTTATTAACCTTAGGTCGACATCCCGCTGCTGGATAATTTTTTGTTCTATGTCTATTTGCATTTAGAAATGTATTATCTTTATATTTCTTAACTGAAATTATTTTTTCTCCCTTTCTTAATGTCATA
>CAYJNP010000030.1:0-7867 GCA_964371665.1 uncultured Eubacteriales bacterium
GAATTAATAATATTATTTTATCGCTTGATTGTTGTGATATATATAATCCTAAAGTTTTAAGGGGAAGTATGGGAGCGATATTTAGAATTAATATTTTTATTTATAATAATATTTTTGATTTGATAAATAGGTTAAGAAATCTGAAATATGAAATATTTGCTTCTGTGCTCGATAAGGCAGCTGTTAAGGTTACCAATATAAATTTTAGTGATAATAGTGTATTATTTATTGGAAATGAAGGAAATGGATTAAGGAAAGAAACTATTGATTTATGTTCTAAAAAAATTATAATACCCATGGGAGGAAAAGGAGAATCGTTAAATGCAGCAGTAGCTTCTAGTATTATAATTTGGGAAATGGGGAAAACATAGTTATTAATGAGAGTTAAAAAGAATATGATTTTGAAAGAGTGATCTAATGGATAGTGATACTAAATATTGGATATGGATTCAACAAGCTTTAGGATATGGAAATAAAAAAATATCAAATATTATTGAACATTATAAAGGTGCTAAAGATTTTTATAATGCTGGGTTGTCTTCTTGGAAATCATTTGGGATTTTTTCTAATTTAGAATTAGAAAAACTTAATAATTTTGATTTTAAAAAAATAGATGATATAATTATCAATTGTAAAAATTTAAATCAAACTATTATATCTTATAATGATGATAACTATCCTTTAAGATTAAAACATATTTTCAGTCCTCCTTGTGTATTATATGTAAAAGGAAATTTCCCAAAAGATTTTAATGATAGATTGACGATTTCCATTGTAGGAACACGTTTAGCTGCAGATGAAGCTTTATCCATTGCTTTTGATTTTTCATTTGATTTAGCAAATAAAGGAGTTATAATTGTTAGTGGTGGAGCATTAGGAATAGATTCGGCTGCTCATAAAGGAGCCTTGTATGCTAAAGGAGAAACTGTTTTGATTTCAGGGTGTGGGTTAGATGTTAATTATCCAAAAGAAAATGATTTAATAAGAAAAAAAATATTAGATTCAAGTTGCATTATTTCTGAATTTATTTCGGGAATTAGGCCATTACCAAGAAATTTTCCGATAAGAAATCGATTAATATCGGGAATTTCTTTAGGGACATTTATAATTCAAGCTGGAGAACGAAGCGGAGCGTTAATAACAGCAAATTTAGCGATTGAACAAAATAGGGATCTTTTTGTGATACCTGGAAATATTAGAAATAAGCTTTATGAGGGAAATAATAATTTAATAAAAAATGGTGCAATACCTGTAACGTCTCCAATAGATATTTTAGAAGAATATAAAGATATTTGTGTTTTTGATTTTGAACATGATAATAGTATTAAAAAAGACGATAAAATTTTAGATTCGAATATTGAGATAATTGAGAAACTTTGTGAAAATTCTAAAAATGTGTATAATGTACTAACAAATCAAAAAATTAGTATTGATGATATTTGTATAAAATGTAATTTATCTATAAATTTTGTTTTGCAAGCATTAACTGAACTTGAGATTTTTGGGTTAGTTGAATCTTATTCAGGAAGAATGTATACTAAACTTAAATTTTAAAATTATGGATGGTGAAGCGATGTCAAAATTATTAATAGTTGAATCTCCATCAAAAGCCAAAACTATAAAAAAATATTTGGGAAGAGGCTATGAAGTAGTAGCTTCTATGGGGCATATAAGAGATTTAGCAAAAAGTAAGTTAAGTGTTGATATTGAAAATAATTTTGAGCCATATTATATAATAATAAGGGGAAAAACTAAATTTGCAAATGAATTAAGAAAGCTTGCTCAAAAAAGTGATTATGTATATTTAGCTACTGATCCTGATCGCGAAGGTGAGGCTATTTCTTGGCATTTGTCTTATATACTCGGGTTAGATATTAGCGAAAAAAATAGAGTAACTTTTAATGAAATAACAAAAACTGGTGTATCAAATGGAATGAAAAATCCTAGAAATATTGATATGGATTTAGTTAATGCTCAACAGGCTAGAAGAATTTTAGATCGTATAGTAGGTTATAAGTTAAGCCCTTTTGTATCTAAAAAGATTAGAAATAGACTTTCAGCAGGAAGAGTGCAATCTGTAGCAGTTAAAATTATTGTAGATAGAGAAAGAGAAATAAAATCGTTTATTTCTGAAGAATATTGGACTATTGAAGCTGATTTAAATAGAAAAAATCAGCATAATAATTTTATAGCTAATTTTTATGGAGATACAAAAAATAAAATTAAAATTGAAAACAAGGAACAAGTTAATCAAATATTAAGTAAATTAGAACATGCTGAGTATAAAGTTATAAAAGTAATAGAAGGGATTAGGAAAAAAAATCCGCTTCCACCGTTTATAACTTCTACTATGCAGCAAGAGGCTTCTAAAAAATTAGGATATACTTCCAAAAAGACAATGAAAATAGCACAGGAACTTTATGAAGGCGTTGATGTTAAAGGAATGGGAGCAGTTGGTTTGATAACTTATATGAGGACAGACTCACTTAGGATATCTGAAGATGCTTTAAATGGAGTTAGAGAATATATTATAAATGTGTTTGGAAATAATTATGTTCCAGTTAAATCAAGGTATTTTAAATCAAAAACAAATTCTCAGGATGGACATGAAGCAATTAGACCAACAATGCCATCGTTATCTCCAGGAGAAGTAAAACAATCGCTAAGTTTGGATCAGTTTAAATTATATAAATTAATATGGGATCGTTTTACAGCGTCTCAAATGACTGAATGTTTAATGGATACTAGAAAAGCGAATATTGAGGCTAATGGATATATATTTAAAGCTTCAGGATATAGTGTTAGATTTGATGGATATACTGTTTTATATGAAGAAAGTAAGGATTTAAAAGGGGAAAAAGAAACAGTTTTGCCTAAACTTGTTGAAGGAGAAACTTTAGATTTAATAGATTTAATAGATAATCAACATTTTACACAACCTCCAGGCAGATATACAGAAGCCTCCTTAATAAAAGCTCTAGAAGAAAATGGAATTGGAAGACCTTCAACTTATTCTACAACGATATCTACAGTTATGAGTAGAGAATATGTAGAGAAAGATTCTAAAGCATTAAAGCCAACAGAGCTTGGAGAAGTTGTAACAAGTCTTATGGAAGAAAGATTTCCTAATATAGTAAACACTAAATTTACTGCAGAAATGGAAAATGAGTTAGATACTATAGAGCAAGGAAAAATTGAGTGGGTAAATATTTTAAAGGATTTTTATAGTGATTTTGCAATTAGTTTAGAAAAAGCTGAAAAAGAAATGAAAGATATAAAAATTCCTTTAAAAGAAGATGTGACAGATATAGTTTGTGAAAAATGCGGAAAAAAAATGGTAGTTAAAATTGGAAGATATGGAAAATTTATTGCATGCCCTGGATATCCTGAATGCAAAAATATAAAAAAGATGGTTAAAGAAACAGGTGCTTTATGCCCTAAATGTGAGGGTAAAATTGTATTTAAAAAAAGTAAAAAAGGTAGAGCTTTTTATGGATGCGAAAAATATCCAGAGTGTGATTTTATTTCTTGGGATGAACCTAGTTCTGAAAAATGTCTTAAATGTGGAAAAAATCTCTTCAAGAAAAAAGGTAAAAATAAAAAGTTATATTGCATAACAGAAGAATGTGGATTTGAAAAGTTAGAGGAAAAATAATGAGTATAAATGTTATAGGTGCAGGCTTAGCAGGTTGTGAAGCAGCATATCGGATTGCTAATTCTGGGGTTAAAGTTAAGCTTTTTGAAATGAAGCCTAAAAAGATGTCTGAAGCACATATTAATAAAAATTTTGCAGAGTTGGTTTGTTCTAATTCATTTAAATCAAAAAGATTAGAAAGTGCTGCTGGACTTTTAAAAGAAGAGATGAAAATTTTAGATTCACTTTTAATAAAGTGTGCATTAAAATGCGAAGTTCCTGCAGGAGGAGCTTTGGCAGTTGATAGAGAAAAGTTTTCAGAGCTTGTAAGTTTAGAAATAAAAAATCATAAAAATATAGAAATTGTAGAACAGGAGGTTTCTAGAATATCAAAAAATTCGATAACAATAGTTGCAACAGGACCACTTAGTTCGGATATATTAACTTTAGAAATTAAAAAATTATGCAATGGATCCTTAAGCTTTTATGATGCAGCAGCTCCAATAATTAGCTTTGATAGTATAGATATGAACAAGGCATTTTTTGCTTCTAGATATGATAAAGGATTAGATGATGATTATATAAATTGTCCTATGAATAAAGAAGAATATGAGAATTTTTATGAAACTATTATTTTAGCTAAACGTGCACCTTTACATAAGTTTGAGGAAGAAAATTTTAAGATATATGAAGGGTGTATGCCTGTAGAAATTATGGCGAGCAGGGGCATTGATACTTTACGTTTTGGACCATTAAAACCGGTTGGATTAAAAGATCCAAAAACAGGGTGTAGACCTTGGGCTGTAGTACAACTTAGAAAAGAAAATAAAAAAGGGACTCTTTATAATTTAGTAGGATTTCAGACTAATTTAAAATTTGGGGAGCAAAAAAGGGTTGTTGGAATGATTCCTGCACTTGAAAGTGCTGAGTTTATAAGATATGGAGTTATGCATAGGAATACTTTTATAGATTCACCTAGAGTATTAAATTTAGATTTTAGTTTAAAATCAAATAATAATATATTTTTTGCAGGACAACTCACAGGAGTAGAAGGCTATATGGAATCAGCGGCTTCTGGAATTATAGCAGCAATAAATGCTATACAAAAATTAAAAGAAAAAAATATGATTATTTTCCCCCCAGAAACAATGGTTGGAGCATTAACTAGGCACATTTCAGATGAATGGATTAAAGATTTTCAGCCGATGGGTGCTAATTTTGGTATTTTACCTAATTTGGATGTACATATAAAAGACAAAAAAGAAAGGAATAGAGCTTTGGCGTTTAGATCTATAAATATTTTAAAAAGTTTAGCTAATAAATTAAATTTAGAATAGGAAATAATAAAATGAAAATTATAGTGGATGCGTTTGGAGGAGATAATGCTCCGTTAGAAATCATCAAAGGATCTGTTATGGCTATAGAAGAGTATGGATTTGAAGTTACTTTGGTAGGAAATGAGAAAAAAATAAAAATTGAAATTGTGCACTCTGATGAAATATTAACAATGGATGATAATGCAGAATCAGTTGTAAAATCTAAAAAAGGATCTTCAATGGCTGTTGGGTTAAAACTTTTATCAGATGGTAAAGGAGA
This sequence comes from uncultured Eubacteriales bacterium, assembly GCA_964371665.1. Lineage (GTDB taxonomy): Bacteria > Bacillota > Clostridia > Oscillospirales > Acutalibacteraceae > CAYJNP01. The sequence continues at coordinate 5,231 of CAYJNP010000030.1, forward strand.
TGCATTTATATCTGCAGGGAATAGTGGAGCATTAGTTGCAGGAGCAACTCTTATAGTGAAAAGAATTAAAGGAATAAGACGTTGTGCTTTTGCACCAATTATGCCTAAAAATAAAGGATTTTTTATGCTGATAGATAGCGGAGCAAATGTTGAATGCAGTGCAGATATGCTTTATCAATTTGGATTGATGGGATCTTTATATATGAAAAAAGTTATGGGAATAGAAAAACCTAGAATTGGTCTTGCGAATGTTGGAGTAGAAGATCATAAAGGAACAAAATTGCAAAATCAAACTTTCATGTTATTAAAAGATAGTGAGCTAAATTTTATAGGAAATATAGAGGCCAGAGAGATTACCAATGATGCGTGTGATGTAGTTGTATCAGATGGATTTACAGGGAATATAATACTTAAAATGTATGAAGGTGTTGCAATTACTTTATTAGATAAAATAAAAGATATGTTTAACAAGAATTTAAAAAATAAATTAGCAGCTGCGTTTATTTTATCGGATATAAAAAAGCTTAAAAAGGAAACAGATTATAATGAATATGGAGGTTCGCCAATAATTGGAATTAAAAAACCTGTTTTTAAAGCACATGGTAGTGCTAAAGCTAAGACTTTCAAAAATGCGTTGAAGCTTACGGCGGAATACGTTAAAAATAATGTTATTGAAGAATTAACGGATTCAATTAAAAAATGATATTATAAAATTAATCGGGAGTAAACATGATGATAGAACTTGAAAAAAAAATAGGATATGAGTATAAAAATATAAAATACTTAGAAATTGCTTTAACTCATTCATCTTATGCTAATGAAAAAAAAGGCAAAGTGAAGCATAATGAAAGATTAGAATTTTTAGGTGATGCTGTTTTAAGTATAGTTGTTTCTAATTATATATTTAATAAATGTTCTGAATTACCAGAGGGAGCACTTACTAAACTTAGATCATCGTTAGTTTGTGAAAAATCATTGTGTGAATTTTCTAAAAAATTAGAAGTTGGGAAATATTTACGACTTAGTAAAGGAGAAATAAAATCTGGTGGAAATAACAGATCCTCTATTTTAGCAGATACATTTGAAGCGTTAATTGCGTCGATATATTTAGATGGAGGTTTAAAAGAAGCTCAGAAATTTATACTAAGATTTGTTGAACCATACATAGAAAATCCAAAACCTGTTGCGTTTAAAGACTATAAAACTGATTTACAAGAAATAATTCAAAAAAATCCTGGAGAAAAAATTAAATATTTGTTAATAAAAGAGATAGGACCTGATCATAATAAGCATTTTGTAGTCGAAGTATTATTAAATAATAATGTAATTGGTAGAGGTGGAGGACGAAGTAAAAAACAGGCAGAGCAGGAAGCGGCTCGAGAAGCGTTGGAGTTGATGGGATATTGAAACATGCTAATATAGCTATTTTTATTCCACACACTGGGTGTCCACATAAATGTAGTTTTTGTAATCAAAAAAGTATTACTGGAGTATATTCTCAGCCGTCTATAAGTGAAGTAAAAGAAACGATCGAAAGAGCTTTTAAAAATTTGGGAAATAGAGCTAAAAATAGCGAAATAGCATTTTTTGGAGGAAGTTTTACAGCTATATCTAAAAGATATATGTTGGATCTTTTAGATGTAGCTTATGAGTATATAAAAAAAGAAATGTTTTTTGGAATAAGAATTTCTACTCGTCCTGATGCTATTAATAATGAAATATTAAAGATTTTAAAATCAAGAGGGGTAACTTCTATAGAACTTGGTGCTCAAAGTATGAATGATAAAGTATTAATGCTTAATGAAAGAGAACATAGTGCTAAAGATGTTATAAAAGCTTCAAAAAGAATAAAGAATTTTGGCTTTTCACTTGGGCTCCAAATGATGACTGGCCTATATGGAAGTAACTATAAATTAGATTATGATACGGGATTAAAATTAGCGTTGTTAAAACCAGACACTATGAGAATATATCCAACAGTAGTTATGAAGAATACTAAATTAGCTAATTTAATAAAAAATGGGAAATATATATTAATGAGCAATGATAATACTATAAAATTATGTTCCGAATTGCTTGTCCTTTTTGATAAGTTTAAAATTAAGGTAATACGCTTAGGACTTCATGATAGTGAAAATTTGCGTAAAAATATTATAGCAGGATTTTTTCATCCAGCTTTTAGAGAGATTTGTGAAAGTAGAATTTTATTTGAAAAATGTATTTTGTCATTTAAAAATATGACTTCAAAAAATATAGATTTATATGTTAACTCTCAAAATATTTCTAAGATGATTGGTCAAAAGAAAGAAAATTTATTAAAGTTTAAACAAAAAGGCTACAAAGTGAAGGTGATTAAGGATAATCAATTAGAAAAGAACGATATTAAGATTCAAGTTAGTAGGTGAAACAATGTTGTTAAAATCTTTAGATATAAAAGGCTTTAAAACATTTCCTGAAAAAACGAAACTTTTATTTGGCAATGGTATAACGGCAGTTGTTGGCCCTAATGGAAGCGGAAAAAGCAATATTACTGATGCAATTAGATGGGTATTAGGAGAACAATCAGCAAAAGTATTAAGATGCAATAAAATGGAAGATATAATTTTTGGAGGAACTCAAAATAGAAAAGCAAAAGGA
>CAYJNP010000031.1:0-7757 GCA_964371665.1 uncultured Eubacteriales bacterium
CAAAAAAATCTATAATCAACTAAACCAAGTGAATCATCTGTTTCTAAAATTTTTTCGCATATTATTTTGGGTTCAATATTCTTATATGGCCATTCTCTAGTAGCTAAATAATAATTGGTTTTAAGCGCTTGATTAAATTCTTTTTTAAATTTAGGTATATCAAAAGGCTTGTTTCTATCAAATATAATATTTGCTCCCGAACCATGGTTACATTTTAAAAAGCATTTATCGGGCAATTTATCAAAGTCTATCTCGTCAGCATTATTATAAACTCCATAAACTTCATTTAAAATATGGCTCAATCCACATTCTTTCACATAATCTCTTACCTTAACTTTGTCTGAACATTTGGTCATAAGCGGATCATGGTTATAAACTTTTAACCAACAAAGTTTCTCATTGAAAGTTTTAGGGTTTTCCAAATCAAGTTTTCTGCCGGTATTTTCCTCATATTTTATTTTTACAAAATCTGCATCACTCATATTTGCTAGAGAATTTGCTTTTATATCTGAAGCTTTTTTATATAACTTTTTTAAAACACTATTTTCATTACAAATAGATCTAATCTTCATTTTTAAGTGATGATTCATAATGCTTAAATGCCTCCTTTTTATTTTAACTTAAGATAAAAATCTTCATACCATTTTGCAACATTTTTTATATCGTAACCTTTTTTTACAATATCATCATAAGTATTTCTTCTATTATATCCATTATTTATTATATCTATTGTTTTATCTGCCCAATATTTATCAGGCTTTTTTAAAGATATATATTCTACTAATCCAGTTAAATTAACCTCTTTTGTAATGGTATCTGATACAATACATTTAAGTCCCGATGCTTGAGATTCAAGCACTACTCCCGGAAATCCTTCCATAAAAGATGGAAATAAAAGCATATCCATTGCTTGCATTAAATCAGGAACATCATTTCGTACTCCCATAAATATAACATTATTTTCTAGTTCCAATTGTTTAGTTTTTTCTTTTATAATTTCTTGTAGTGTGCCATATCCACCTACCAACATTAACTTAGTGTTAGAATTTTTGTTGTGTATTTTTTTAAATATATCTAAAAGAAAATTATGATTTTTTTGTTCTTCGAATCTGCCTACATGTCCTATCAAGAATGTATCATCATTTATATTAAGTTTTTCTCTAATTTTTAAACGTTTGTTTTTATCATAAGTATATATATCTGTTTTTATAGCATTTGGAATAATGCGCACCTCGCCATTGGATACAGCTTTTTTTCCAAAAACATTTTCACCTGCCAATTTAGAGACTGCAAATTTATGTGTTACATAAGGGCGTAGTAATATATGGCATATATTTCTAATTTTATTTTTAAAAGTAAAATTTACTTTATTTGTGCCACATCTAGAATGTGCAATACGAACATGGATACCATGTTTTTTAGCAATTTTATGATAGATAAATCCATTACTAGTCATATGACCGTGAATGACTTTATATTGTTTATGAGTACTAAAAAAATCATTTAATGCTTTTTTATATTTAAAATAGTTTTTCCAATTAAGTCTTGGTAAACCATATACATTGCCTCCTAATGAATTTATTTCGTCATCAAAAAAACATTTGTAGTCCACATGAGTTAAAAAATCATATTGTATTTTTGCTCTGTCTATTTCCCGATATATATCCATATTTCTGCACTCTGCTCCACCTTTGTCCATTCTTCCAGAAACATGCAAAATTCTCATAGGTTTTTTATCGATCACAAAAATACTCCTTCCTTTTATTTTTCAAATTCATAATGAGTTATGCTGGTTTCTCTCTTTTGGAGTATAATTGAGTTATCAGGATATTCTCCTTTTATTATAGAACCAGCTCCAACAACACAGTTTTTTCCAATTTTAGTACCTCTCAATATAACGGTGTTTGCACCTATCCAAGTATTTTCTCCTATTTCAACGGGAGAAGTTTTATATTTTAAATTTTTCATTCCATCTTTTGTCCTAAAATCGTGATCATGATCATAAATCAATACATTTGGACCAAATTGAACATTATTAGAGATATTAATTTTATCCCAACAAACCATTATACATCTATATCCCAAAAATACGTTATCACCAATGGTTATAAATCCTCCATTTAAACAACTAATTTTTGTTCCACTATTAGCTTTAATTAATTTACCAAATTTTATTTTCGAATGATTTTTAAATGAAATTGTAGTGTATGGTGAAAATTTTTCTATGAATGAAAATGAAAATGTATTTATATGAAAAATTTTTATTATCAAGAATTTAATCAAAGTATAAATTATAAAAAAATAATTTTTTATATATCTCACTACAAACTCCTACCTTTTTATTTCTGGAAGAATAAATTTATTTCCAAGTGTATAATCAAATTCATCAGGATAAAAATTAACATATCCGCTCCACGGATAAAAAGTTAGTTCTCCAAAATAAATTTTTTTATTAACATAATACAAATCTACTCGTACTGTTGGGAAATCTTTTGCTAATTTTTTTGTAATTTGAATCATTTCATTTATAAATTCGGGCTTTTTAATAATATTAATACGAGAATTTTTAATATCGCTAAAAGTATTCAAAAATTCCCAATTTTTATTATAAAAATTTCTAACATGATTACCGAATCTATTCTCATCTACAACGATAATTTCAACTTGTCCTTTAAAACAAATAAATTTATAATCATTTATTCCTTCTTTTTTGTTACTATCAAGATATTTTTCACAAATAATTTTAGGTATTATATTTTCATAAGCCCACTCTCTACCTAAACTTTTTCCTGATAAATTCATCCAATCATTTAATTTACTTTTTGCTTCTTCAACATTAAATTTATTTTTATCCTTACAAAATAAATTTGTTCCACTGCCATTCGTTGTTTTTAATACAAACTTGTTTGGTAAATTTGAAAAATCTATTTTATCAACACTATCATACACACCAAATAGTTCATTTAGAATGGGTTCATATCCCTTGGATTTTATATATTCTCTAACATGATACTTATCAGAGCATTTAGCCATCAACAGATCTCTATAATATAATTTATACCATTGAAGTTTTTCAGTATATCTTTTAGGATTTTTCAGATTTAATTTTTTACCTGTGTGTAGCCTGTATTGTAATTTAATCATTGATTTATCAGAAATCCACTTTAGATTATTTAAAATTTTAATTCTAGTTTCTTTATTTTTTAAAATTTTTTTATAATTCATAATAATAATCCCTATACCATTCAATAAATTTTTTTAATCCATCTCTAATTGATGTGTTGGGTTTAAAATCAATATCGTTAATTAAATCATTAACATCAGCATAAGTTTTTGGGACATCACCAGGTTGCATTGGATAAAATTCCATTATTGCCTTTTTATCTATACATTTTTCAAGTGTTTCAATAAAATACATAAGTTTTTCAGGTTTATTATTGCCTATATTATAAATTTTATATTTTACTCCATCTTTATTTTGTTTAGGATAATAATTCAAAAGTCGTACTATACCCTCAACAACATCGTCAATATAAGTAAAATCTCTATACATATCACCATTATTAAAAACTTTAATAGACTGATTATTTAATATTTTTTTAGTAAATGAAAAATAAGCCATATCAGGTCTTCCATAAGGACCATATACTGTGAAAAATCTAAGCCCTGTAACTGGAAATTTATATAAATGGCTATAAGTATATGCCATGAGTTCATTGGATTTTTTAGTTGCTGCATATAAACTAACAGGGTTGTCTACCTTATCGTCTACTGAAAAAGGAACTTTTTTATTAGCTCCGTATACCGAGCTAGACGAAGCATAAATTAAATGTTTTATTGAATATTTTCTACAACATTCTAAAATATTATAAAAACCAATAATATTAGAACTAATGTATGCATCTGGATTTTCAATGCTATATCTCACACCAGCTTGAGCAGCTAAATTAATAATTATATCGGGTTTAAAATCTTCAAATATTTTGTTAAGATTGTCTCTACAATCTATATTTGTTTTTAAAAAATTAAAATTTATATATTTTTTTAATATAGATAATCTACTTTCTTTCAAAGAAACTTCGTAATAATCATTTAAATTATCAATTCCTATTACATGGCAACCATTTTCAAGCAAATACTTAGATAAATGAAAACCTATAAATCCTGCTGCTCCGGTTATTAAATAATTTTTGTGGTTATCGATTTGATTTAATTTAAGCATTTTAGTCACTTACCTTCCAACGGAATAATATTTAAATCCTTTTTCTTTTATATAATCATTATTATAAATATTTCTTAAATCAAAGAAATAATAATCGTTTACTCTTGAATATATATTTTCAAAATTTAAATTTCTAAACTGATTCCATTCAGTAAGTAAAACTATTGCATCAGAATGTTCTACAGCATTTTCTATGCAATCATGAAATTCTATTGAATCTGAGATAGAATCAAACCGCCATAAACCCTCTTTTTTACCCTCTGGATCAAATATTTTTATTTTAGCACCTAATTTAATTAGTTCTGGAATAATAACAAGTGAAGGAGATTCTCGCATATCATCAGTATTTGGTTTAAAGGTTATACCTAAAAATGCAATCGTTTTATTTTCTACATTTTTCATTGCTGTTTTTATTTTATTAACCATCTTTAGTTTTTGTTTTTCATTTGCGTTGACAGTTGCTTCAATTAATGAAATTATTTCACCATTTTCCTTTGCAATTTGAGCCAATGCTTTAGTGTCTTTAGGAAAACAGCTTCCACCATATCCAGGCCCTGCGTGCAAAAATTTTGAAGAAATTCGACCGTCTTTGCCCATCGCTTTTGCTACATGTTGAACATTTGCACCTACTTTTTCGCAGAGATTTGCAATTTCATTCATATAAGTAATTTTCATAGCTAAAAATGCATTTGATGCATATTTAATCATTTCTGCAGTTTCAATATTTGTTTCTACAAAAGGAGTTTCATTAACATGAAGCACATTATAAACTTCTTTCATAACATTAAAAGCTTTTTGTGATTCACATCCCAAAACAACTCGATCAGGATGCGAAAAATCATGAATAGCACTGCCTTCTCTTAAAAATTCTGGATTTGAAACAACATCAAATTCAAAATTTACTCCTCGTTTGTTTAAGATATTTTGAATTAATTTTTTGACTTTTTTACCAGTTCCAATTGGAACTGTTGATTTATCAACGATTACTTTATATCCATTCATATAAGTTGCTATGCTATCTGCTACCGATAAAACATATTGCAAATCAGCACTACCATCATCTTTAGGTGGAGTTCCTACTGCAATGAAGATTATATCATTTTCTTGGATAGCCTTTTTTATATCGGTTGTAAAAGATAGCCTTTTATAGTACACATTAGATTTTATTATCAGGTCAAGTCCAGGTTCAAATATAGGAATATTTCCATTTTTTAAAGAATTTATTTTATTTTCATCAATATCTACACAACAAACTTTGTGTCCAAAATCAGAAAATAATGCACCAGATACTAATCCTACATAACCTGAACCAAATATTGCAATTTTTGACATGTTTCAAACCTCTTACTTTTAATTAATTTTTTAATATATTATTTATTTCTTTAATATATTCATTTACAATTATTTGTCTATCAAATTGTTTTTCCATTTTTTTTCTTCCGTTTATACCCATTTGTTCTTTTTCTTTATGAGAAAGAGACAAAAATTTTTCAATTTTTTCTATAAGATCGCCTAAATTTTGTTGCTTTATAATATATCCTGTTTTCTGATCATCAACTGTTTCTCTACATCCGCTTCTGTTAGTTGTGATAACAGGACGTCCACAAGCAGCACTTTCTAAACAAACATTAGACATACCTTCAGGGTAGTATGAAGGATGTATTGTGCAATGGTTTATTTTCTGAAATTCAATAGTATTTTCCTGCATCCCCTCATAGATTATATAATTTAGTTGTTCATATTGCAATAACTTTTCTCTATAGTCTTCCTCACAAAAACCTAAAATATGAAATATGGTGTTTGGATAATTTGTTTTTATTGTTTTTGCAGCTTCAAGATACTCATCAATTCCTTTTTCTTTCATAATTCTAGCTATAAACAAAAAGTGAATATCTTGATTTTCAGGATACGGTAAAATTTGATACTGTTTCAAATTTACTCCTGAACCAGGGATTAACTTGTATTTTTTATAATAACCAATATTGTTATTTTTAAAAAAATTCATATTATTTTCATTTTGAAAAAATATACATGCTACATTTTTCATAGCTAATTTATATAAAAATGAAGTTAAAATTTGCAGTTTCCCTTTTCCTTCAACGGCTTTTCCAAGCCCGGTGATATTAACAATTGAAATACATTTTTTATTAGTTGAAAATAAATTAGCATATATATTAGGCTTTATATTATAGGTTAAAATTATATCAGGATTTATTTTTTTTCTTATTTTTCTATATTCAAAAAATAATTTAATATCATTTAAAATGCTTGTCCCGTTTCTATCTACATTTGTAAACAAAATTTTACATCCCATATTTTGCAGTTCATTATACCATTTGAACTTTTTTATACATAAATAAACTTGGTGATTTTCAAGTAATTTTTCAACTAATTCTTTTCTACATTTGTATATAACTAAATCATCATTAGCAAATATTAATATTTTTTTCACCTTAAATTCCCCTTTAAAAATGCATTATATAATATAAAAAATAAAAAATCAATTTTAATAAGTTTTAAAATATTAATCTTTCAATTTTTTACATTAAATTACATTAATTTCACATAACAAGTTATGACATATATTTAATTATATTATTTTTATAATTTAAACATAATAAACAAAGAAGTATATGGTGGTGTTTATCGTGAACGATAGTATTTTCAATCATCAAAAAAAAATCAAAGAAATTTTTTATTCTATTTTAACTAAACCTATAATTATACAAATTTTATATTTAACTATGGGACTATTATCTTCAAAAGGTGCAATACTTGGAAATTATTCACCATTTGGGATTGCTTTCGTAGCTTCAGTACCATACAATTGTATATGGGCTGCATTAATAGGCTCTATAATGGGATATTTGTTGCCATCGTCTGTTAATTTAACTATGAGATATATTGCATCTATAATAGCAGTTGCTGCAATAAGATGGACATTAAGTGACCTTAAAAAAATAAATAATCATTCTCTTTTTGCTCCTATAGTTGCTTTTTTACCTACGTTATTCACAGGTGTGGCAATTGCAAGTGTAGAGAATTTTAATCAATCTATAATAATGATTATATCTATAGAATCTTTTTTATCTGCAGCTGGAGCATATTTTTTTTCAAAGACAATTAAATTTTCAAAGAATAGAACTGGATTAAATAGTTTTAATCAAGAAGAATTTGCATGTTTAGCGATGACTATTTGCATAACAATATTATCGTTTGCTAATGTAAATATATATGGAATATCTATTGGGCATATATTAGCAATCTTGATAATACTAATATGCTCAAGGTATGCTGGAGTTTCTGGGGGAAGTATTTCTGGAATTGCTTCTGGGATTGTATTTAGTATATCTTCAACATCACTTTCTTATTTATCTGGTGCGTATGCTTTTTCCGGAATGATGGCTGGGCTTTTTTCTCCTATTGGGAAATTTGGGATTGTTGCTGCGTTTGCTTTTTCTAATATAATCGTAATATTAGAAACCGGAGATTCAACAAAAGTTTTGCAAGCGATTTATGAAGTTTTTGTATCTAG
>CAYJNP010000032.1:0-7735 GCA_964371665.1 uncultured Eubacteriales bacterium
AAGCGCTAGGTTTATGAGAAAAAATAGGCATTTTTTGAGTTTTTTTAGCTGATAAAGTTTTTGATTTTGCGAGGTCGTGAGATCCATCATTTTCGTCATAATCAAATTTAACATCAGTGCTTTCGTTTTCATAGGTGGGAATTTTGGTTATATCCAATGTTCCAGCATTATTTTTAGAAATTTCAACGAGGCTATATATTCGTTTAGCAATTCTACAACGCATTTTAAAAATAGTTTGTTCTTCTTTATTGCTAGAATTTTTTAAATTGCTCTCATTTTTAGACAAATTGCTGTGGAACAACCTATTCCACCAAGAATTTATTTTAGGTTCTAATTGATCAGGAGCGTTGTTATTTTTTGTATTTTGATCAGCTTTAATATAAGGAACAGCTGCATCTTGAACTTCATTGCAAGCTTTCATTTCTTTAGTTTGATTTAAAATTCCATTAGGTTTCTCTTGAAGTTTATCATATTCAGTAATTTTATCTATAAATCTTTTCCAGTGTTTAGGTTTTGGATGATTTTCGTCATACTTTTTTACTGTTCGTGTAACGCTATTTATTAAATTATTACATATATAATTAGGTTGATAACTAGAAACAATAGTATCAGACATATTGGTTTGCTGTGTGTTGGAAGTTCTGCTAATCAATTCAGGATTTGGCATAAAAATTCCTCCATTTTAATTTTTAATGTATAGTTATATTTAAAATAATATAATTATACACTATTTTTATTAAATCATCAAGTATTATATATAATTACACAACTAATAAAGGTTCAAAATGCAAATAATCAGCAGAAACTAATTTAAAATTAATTCCTTTATAATTTCCAATATAAGCGGATTTATGAGAAATTTTACCATGAATATGTGCGTAGTAACATTTTTTTATATTATTTTTTGTTAAAACATCCAATATAGGTGTGCATTCTTGATTATTATATATAGGGGGATAATGTAAAAATACAATTAAATTTCCACCTAGTTTAACTGCTTCATCAATTGATCTTTGTAACCTTCCTATTTCTCTATAAAGTATTTTTTTATCTACATTAGATTTATCATCAAAAAACCATCCTCTGGTTCCACAAATAGAAATGTTATCTATTTTATAAGCGCAGTTAAATAAAATATTTATAGAGTTAAAACTATGAGTATTTAAAAAAGATTGCATTTTTCTAATAGATCCCCACCAATAATCGTGGTTCCCTTTTAGAATTATTTTTTTACCAGGTAACATATTTATAAACTTAAAATCTTCCAGAGAATCATCAAGACTTTTACCCCAAGATATATCTCCCGGGATAACTACAGTATCACCGGGAGAAACTATTTTTTTCCAGTTTTTTTCTAATTTATAAATATAATTATCCCACCCTGGAAAAATGTCCATAGGCTTATCATTACAAATAGATAAATGTAAATCTCCTATTACAAAAATAGCCAATATTTTCACCCTTTTTAATTATAACTATTTTGAAAAAAATTATAAGAGTTATTAAAAAATATATCTTTTATAATTTGTTCATTATATCCACTTTTTAAAAAATATTCATATAAACTAATTATAGATTCAATTCCCAACATTTCTTCAGACATGTCTGCTCCATCAAAATCACTTCCAATAGCAATCGTTTTTTCACCACCTAGTGATAAAAAATGATCAATATGGTACCTAATATCAGAAAAATTTGAAATAATATTTTCACTTAAAAAATATTTACAAAAATTAATTCCAACAATTCCACCCGCTTTTTTAATCAAGTTAAATTGATCGTCAGTTAAATTTCTTTTATGATTACATACACTCCTAGAATTAGCATGAGTAGCTATTTTAGGTTTTTTGCTATATTCAATAACATCATAAAATAGTTTATCACTAGCATGAGAAACATCCGGGACTATAGAATATTCATTCATAAGTTCAATCAAATTTTGACCAAATTTTGTAAGACCTTTAGAGTTTTTGATTTCACAGCCACTGCCTACTAGGGAATCCCCATTCCATGTTAAAGTAATTATTTTAACTCCACAATCTTTCAAAAATTTTAATCTTTTTAAATTAGTTCCTAAAGGTTTAGAATTTTCTAAGGTAAGTATTGCACCTATTTTATTTTCTTTATTAATATTATAAATATCATCAAAATTGAAACATTGCCGGATATATGGTTTGTTTGTACATTCAATTTTAAATTTTTTATATAAATTTTTAAATAATTCAAAACCTTGATCAGCTGATAATTCATCGGGTATCCAAATTGCAAAGCATTGTATCCACGGTTTTAAATTTCTACCTTTAGATATAGATACATGAAATTTATTTTTAAAAAGATTATCATTACTTGCCATTCTATAAAAAGTATCACAGTGTAAATCAAAAAAACGCATTACTATTTCTCCTCACAGAAAGCATTTTCAATATGATTAATATATGTTTTTGAATCTTGTTTTAATATTTCTATTATATCAAATCTGGGTTGAAGATCTATTTGATTTTTTAAAATATAATCTAATGAAATATTTATAATCTTTTTTTGTTTAAAAATATTTACAGATTCAATAGGATAGCCAAATGTTTTAGATCTCCTCAATTTTACTTCAATAAAAACAATATATTTGTCTATAATAGAGATTATGTCAATTTCTCCAAATTTACTGTAATAATTTGAACATAAAATTTCATATCCTTTAGATTTTAAAAAATTACAAGCAATCATTTCGCCTTTATATCCAACTTGTCGATTATTCAAAAATCACCAAGAATATTTTTTAAAAATGTCATTCTATGTATAGGGCAAGGTCCAAGTTCTTTCAATAAATTTCTATGTAGTTCTGTTCCATATCCTTTATGTTTTTCAAAATGATATTCTGGATATTTTTTAGATAAATCTTTCATAAATTTATCTCTGCTAACTTTTGCCAATATAGATGCAGCAGCAATTGATTGCGATAATGAATCTCCTTTAACTATTGTTTTACATGGAACATTAACATTAGGTGGGGCTTTATTTCCATCAATTAAAGCTAAGTTTGGAACAATATTTAACCCTTCTATTGCTCTTTTCATTGCTAGAAATGTTGCATTTAATATGTTTAAGGTATCGATTTCGTTTTCAGTTGCACATGCAATAGAATAGCTATCAGCTTTTTTTATTATGTTCTCATATAAATTTTCTCTTTTTTTTTCACATAACTTTTTAGAATCATTTATATTTTCAATGATAGTATTTTCAGAAAAAATAACTGCAGAAGCGAATACAGGTCCTGCTAAAGGCCCTCTTCCTGCTTCATCAACTCCACATATTATTTTATATCCATTTTGTATGCATTCTTTTTCATAAAACAACCAATCCATTGATGTTAAATCCTTTCTAATGTTATTTTGCCAAATTTTGCGGATCTAAACTCATCTAGAATCATAATACTCGTTCTTTGTATATCTGTTTTTCCCCCAGAAACTAACATTCCTCTTTTTTTACCAACTAAGTTTAGTATTTCTAAGCCACTCATTTGAGATATGTCTAAATTAGATATTTTAAATCTATTTTTAAATTCAAATAAATTTCGAAATTTTAAAATTTCTATTACTTTTATTGCTAAATGTTCTATATTTAAGATCTGATCTTTAATAGATCCGACAAAGGCTAAATTTTCACCAACCAAAGGATCATCAAATTTTGGCCATAAAATCCCTGGGGTATCTAAGCATTCAATATCTTTGTTAATTGAAAACCATTGATTTCCCCTGGTAACACCTGGTCTGTCCTCAATTTTAATTTTACTATTTTTAGCCATTGTATTTATAAAAGAAGATTTTCCAACATTTGGAATTCCGACTATCATAATACGTATATTTTTACTGTGTTTTCCTCTAGATTGCAAATAAGAAATTTTTTCTTTTAAGATCTTTTCTATAGAAGGGAATAATAAACGAAGTCCTTTTCCAGATTTACAGTCTACAGGGATAGCTAAAATGTTTTTGTTTTTGAAGTAATCTATCCAGCGATTATTCTGATTAGATTCTGACATATCGCACTTGTTCATTAAAATTAATTTAGGTTTTAACCTAATAATTTTATCTAAATCTGGATTTCTACTGCTCAACGGAATTCTAGCATCTATCATCTCCAAAACTATATCAATCAATTTTAAATCTTCTATTATTTTCCTTTTTGTTTTAGCCATATGGCCGGGAAACCATTGAATAGTTTGTGTATAATCCATATTATAAAATGTTTAAAGCCTCCTAAATCTATTAAATGGAAAAACAATATATTCAGCTTTTCCAACAATATCTTCAATTGGAACTAACCCTAATCTATATGATCTGCTATCAGTAGAATTATTCCGATTATCTCCCATAACAAAGACATGGCCTTCTGGAATCACAGAAGGAATTTCTCCTCCTTCTTCTAATTTAGTACGTTCTTTTATGTAAGGTTCATTAATAATTGCTCCATCAACAGTAATATCTCCAGAATCAAAGTTAATACTAAAAGTTTGCCCTGGTGTAGCAATAATTCTCTTAACTATAATATGTTCAGGTAAATTCCAAGTTGGACCTATTACAACTATATCACCATTTTTAGGTTTATAAAAAAAATTTCTTATTACGAGTTTATCATCTTCTAATAAGGTCTTTTCCATGGATTCACCTTTAACTGTGACCAACCTACACACAAATGTTAAAATTAAAATAGCTGTAATTAATGCTGGAATAAGAGCTTCTATCCATTCAAAATAAAATCTTATAAATAAGTTTTTTTCTAATTCATTAAATTTATTTTCTTGCACAGATTAATCCCTCCTAATCAAATTAACGACTATAACAAAAAAAGGCTATATAGCCCTAATATTGTTTTAAGAATAATTCCAATTGCATTATATTTAAATTATCAAAATTAAATATAAAAATTACTATAAAACACCAAATATATATTTTTATTTTTTAAAAAATATATAAAAATATATAATGATATAAAACTAAAACTTTAAAATTTATCTAATTTGTTCCTTGACTTTAGCAGCTTTTCCAACTCTATCTCTCATATAATAAAGTTTACTTCTACGTACGCGACCTCTTCTTATAACATCTACATTTTGTACATTAGGAGAATGCATTGGGAATACTCTTTCTACACCTACTCCATAAGATATACGTCTTACCGTAAAAGATGAAGCAATACCACCTCTACTTTTTGCAATAACGGTTCCTTCAAACATCTGGATTCTTTCTCTTTCACCTTCTCTAATGTTTACATGTACTCTAACAGTATCTCCTATATTGAACTTAGGTAAATTTTGTTTCATTGATGATTCAGTAATAATTTTTAATGCGTCCATTTTTTCCCCCTAAAATATTTAGATATTCTTACTAAAAATTACAAAGCAGAGGAATATCAGTGTGCAAGTCGTTTATGATGTTATAATTGTTGTAAAATCTAATATTTTGTTTAGAGAGATCTAATGTTATAAATACACTATAAATATAATGTAATGGTGATATATTTTTTTCGACAAAATAATATCAATTGATAAGTTAAACTTTAAAAATAATTTTTTAATATTATTAAAATTATAAAGCGTATAAAGTGAGGGTAAAATTTAGTGTATTAACAAAGGAAGTACGTGGAAAAATGTTTATAAAAAAACAAGATTTTGAAGAGGTATCATCTTTTTCTGCTGATTACAGAGAAAATAATTATAAAATAGAATCTAAAAGTAAAAGAGATTTTAAAAAAAAAGAAAATTCTAAAATTCACACAAGTGAAATAAACAAAGATGTTAATTTTGATAATAAAAATATTTTGCAGAAAAAAATAATACAAAAAGAACAACCTAAAGTAGATTTTTATAATAGAAAAACAAAAAAAAATTTAATAATTAAATCTAGCATAGCATTATTATTTTCGATTTTAGGAGTTATTGTTCTTTTAAATCATTTATCGTTAAATACTTTTAATGTAACATATGAAGAAAATTATAATGATTTTTTGTTGCCAGTTGTTATGAATGACCCTGAACCATTTGAATTAATAGATGATCTTAATTTAGATACAATTCTTAATTCTGCAGTTTGGCATACCATTATTTCTCAAGATTACAATAAATATGAAAAATATGATGAATTAGGAAGAACTATTATTCCTTTTAACGATGTATCTGAATCAGCCTCTAAACTTTTTGGTTCATTATATAATTTACCTTTAGAAAATCCTAGCAAAATTACATTTTTTGAACTCGATAAAGAAAATAAAAATTTTCTTATAAAACCTATTAGCAGTGATGAATCATATTTACCTAATATTATTTTGCAAGTTGGATATAGTTATGCATCAGATCCGTTTTGGGAAGATAAAACAGATGTTGATATAAATTCTTATGAAAAAATCATGATATATGTATTAGATAACGATATTAAAAATAAGAGTATGTATATATCTAAAGTTCAAAACGATATTTCCTAATCTAATTTTTATGCCACAAGGATTTTGCCTTGTGGTTATTTTTATAAAATAATTTTACTTTTATAATGATAATATTTGTGATATCCTTATAATAATAGTGTTTATATAAAATAATTTTGTTGGAAATAGTTTAAAACACAAGATAGGGGAGGGATTTTTTTGAGCATGAAAAAATGGAATTTTTTAAAAATAGATAAAGAAAAAGCATATTATTTGTCTGAAACTTTTAATTTGCCATTTTTTCTTGCTGCAGATCAAATCATTTTTTTCAAATTCAATAAATTTTGATGATCCAATGGATTTGATTGATATGGATAAGGCAGTTTTAAGAATACAAAAAGCTATTGAAAATTTTGAGAAAATTTGTGTTTATGGTGATTATGATGCTGATGGAGTAACTTCTACTGCATTATTATTTTCTTATTTAGAAGAAAATAAAGCAGATGTTATGTATTATATTCCATCTAGAGATTCAGAGGGATATGGTCTTAATAATGGTAGTATTGATATATTAAAAGATTTAAATGTAAAATTAATAATAACAGTAGATAATGGTGCAGTTGCTATTAATGAAGTTGATTATGCCAATAAACTTGGAATTGATGTAGTCGTTACAGATCATCATCAAACTAGAGATGTGCTTCCAAATGCTATAGCTGTAGTTGATCCTCATAGAAAAGATTGTAAAAGTAAGTTTAAAGATTTAGCTGGGGTAGGGGTGGTTTTTAAACTTATTTGTGCTTTAGAAAAATCATGTGAAAATATTAGGCTTCTTTTAAATAAATATTCAGATTTAGTTGCTATTGGGACTTTAGCCGATATGGTTCCGTTAGTGAGTGAAAATAGAATTTTTGTAAAAGAAGGACTGTTAGTAATTTCAAATTCAGAAAAAATAGGAATAAAATATCTTATGAAAGCATGTGGACTTTATGGAAAAAATATTAGTTCAAATAATTTAGCTTTTTCTATTGTACCTAGAATTAATGCTGTTGGAAGATTATCTTGTTCAATAAAAGCTGTTAAATTATTAGTTTCAAAAAATACAAATGAATCAAGAGAAATTTCAGATGAGATGGGGATTTTGAATTCTGAACGACAAAAAATAGAATTTATAATTCAGAAAAAAGTTGAAGAAATAATCGAAAATAATTCTAGCATAAAAAATGATAGGATTTTAGTTGTTTCAGGCATGAATTGGCATCATGGAGTTGTTGGAATAGTTGCTTCAAAAATAACTGAAAAGTATTCTAAACCTTGTATAATT
>CAYJNP010000033.1:0-3849 GCA_964371665.1 uncultured Eubacteriales bacterium
AAAAGTTAAAATTAAAGAAATGAACTTAGGCACAAGCGGAATAACAGTGTGGGATGCAAAAAATGCACCAGCTGACCTTACTACGACCGACAAAATATACATGGGAACATACAATTATAAAAATATAAACTATCAAGTACCATGGGTAATGATAAATAAAACAACCGATACTAACGGCAACCCTCAAGCCCTAATGTTCAGTGAAAAAATATTAGATGAATCGAAATTTAGAAGTTCAGATGTTTCATTGAGTATAGACGGAAAAACTAATGGTTACTACCCAGGAAGCACATTAAAGCTTTTTATGCAAAATTTGCATGGTACAGGATCTACACTCTCAACCTTAGGGCTAAGCACAGCAGAAAAAGCAATAGTAAATAAAACTAAATTAGAAAAAGATTCTATGTATAGTGATGTAAATAATTTATTAAACCAATATTTCTTTCCGTTATCAAAAAGTGAAGTAGAGAATTATGTTGGAGCAAGAACTGCACTAGGTAGAAATTTCACCACTTTAGATGATAGCACGTCAGTGGAATATTGGTGGTTGCGTTCTTCGGGGAGTCTTGTCGAAGCGATGCAGGTGGAAAATCAAGGTAATATATTTGGCCTCGATGTCAGCAACGTTAACGGAGGCGCCCGCCCGGCTTTTAATTTGAAACTGGAATCAGTACTCTTCACATCAGCAGCAGAAGGAGGAAAAGCTGGGGAAGTTGGTTCAAATCTTTCTAAAGTTGGTTCTTCCAGCACAAATGAATGGAAAATGACATTAAAAGACGATTCCCATACATTAGGCTCAGTTAAAACCGCATATGACTTAGTAGCAAATGCAACTGTGAATGTAGTATATACAGGAGCAAGCACAGGAAAAAATTTATCTGCAATGGTAATTAGAAATGATAAAGAAATAGTTTCATATGGAACAGTAGCTACAGGCATACAAAATGCTGATGGAACAGTGAGAGTAACACTTCCAGATAATTTTAATAGTGGTACAGATAAACTAGTAATGTTCACAGAAACAAAAAATGGAGATTATAAAACTGACTTTGCAAGTGAAATGGTTAAAGTTGACCCAGTAAATATGCTAGAAAATGTTAAGTGGGAAGAAGGGAAACGAGTTAATAATGATTCTCCAAGCCTAGAAAAGGGAAAAATAATAGATGCAAAAACTATAGCTAATAGTAATGTTATAAAAGTAAAAGAAAAAACAACATATACAATATATAATCACCAATTATCTGGTTCTTTACCACATTTAATAGTATTTTTTAATGAAAAAGGAAAAGGATTGGGAGGAATAGATAAGAATATATTATCAATACATCGTAGCGACAGATATGCTACATTTCAATCGCCAGAGAATGCAGCATGTTGCAAGATAAATGTTAATACCCAATTTAAGGATCAAGTTATAATGTATGAAGGGGAATATAACGCTGCATTTAAAAAATAATATTAAATTTTGTTATATAAATTAAGTTTAGGTAACACAAAATGTATTATAAAATAGGGCATATTGCCCTATTTTATTGTCTTTTAAATTATAAAGTAATAAAATATTTGTTTCAAACATATTATATTATTAAATATATTTAGGAGATGATAAAATGATAGATGAAAAAAAAACCAATGTTCCACATAGCCTTATTTTAGAAAATAGAAAAAAATTAGCACTTAGTGGAGTTTCAGATGTGGATAGTTTTGACGATCAGTCTATAACGGCTTATACTGATATAGGAGAACTTATTATTAGAGGAAAAAATTTACATATAAATAAGCTTAATTTAGAATCAGGAGAATTACATTTAGATGGAGAAATTTATTCAATGATATATACTGAAAATCAATCTTCAAATACAAGCTTTTTTTCTAAATTATTTAGATAGGAAGTGTTTTTTTGGGAATAAATTTAGCATTACAGGTAAAAATATTTTTTGAGTCATGTATATTTGGAATGATATTAGGATTTGTATTTGATATATTTAAAGTGATAAAATATATTTTTAATAAAAATTATAGAATAAATGTATTTTTTTATGATGTTTGTTATTTTTTTATAATTTCAGTATTAACTTTTTTATTTATGCTAACAGTAACTCATGGATCCATTAGAATTTATATATTGATAACCGAAATAATTGGACTTTGTATTTATTTTATGGCTTTTAGTCAAAAAATTTTTTATTTTTTTATCTATGTTGTAAAAATAGTAAGAAAGATAAATAAAAAAATTAAATTAAAATTTTTAATACCATTATTTGTAAAAATTAAACATTTTTATATTAGAATAACGTATTTTATTAAAAATCATATTAAAAAATGCAAAAAAAAGAAAAAACATCTTGAAAATAATATATAAAACATTATATACTAATATACAGTGTTGACTTTATTAAGTTTTTATTAATTATTAGGGATGATATTTTTGAGAGTAATTGTAAGAAAAAAGAATAAGTCTAAAATATTTTTTAAAGTTTTGCTATTGGTGATATTAGGATATGTAGTATTTTGTTTTATTAATTTGCAAATTTCAATTAATAAAAAAAGAGTACAATTAAAACAAATTCAACAGTCAATAATAGCTCAAAATATAAAAAATAAAGAAATTAATAATATTATTAACTCAACGCAGTCTGAAAATCAAGAATATATAGAACAAATAGCTAGAGAAGATCTTGATTTTGCTAAAGATGGCGAAAAAATATTTATAAATATATCTGGAAATTAATTTGAAAAGGGATTAAGAGGAGGAATTTGTTTCTTTATGCAATTTGTAGTAGGAGATATTATTGAGGGAAAGATTACAGGGTTAACTAAGTTTGGTGCTTTTGTAGAATTATCTGAGGGGAATACAGGAATGGTGCATATTTCTGAAATAGCATCAGTGTTTGTTGAAAAAATTAGTGATTTTGTAAAAGAAGGTCAATTAGTTAAGGTTAAGGTTTTAAATATATCTGAAAATGGTAAAATTAGTCTTTCAATGAAAAAAGCTGAAGAAAATAAGGAAAAAAAAATTGATAATCGATTCAATAATCGAAAACTAAGTAATAGATCAATTAGGCCTAAGCAAAATATTTGGCAAGGTACATTTAAAGATAATACAGAGACTTTAAATTTTGAAGACATGATGTCTAAGTTTAAAAAATCTAGCGATGAAAAAATATCTGACTTAAAAAAAACTACGGAATCTAAAAGAGGCGGGTTTTCTAGAAGAGGCTCTGGTCAAGGTAGATAATTAGAGATTTTGGATCGATTTAATCAGTCGATCCAATTTTTGTATTTAATATTTTAAAAGATGGTGGTTGAAAAATGATTATTAAAAATGCAAAAATTTTTAGTATGTCTGATAATTTTGGAATAATAGAAAATGGGTTTATAATATCTGAATGTGGAAAAATTAAATCTATTGGGGATATGTCTAAATTTAAAAATTTTAATTGTAATGATGAAATAATTGATCTCAAAGGGATGAATGTTTACCCTGGATTTATTGATTCTCATACTCATTTAGGAATAGTAGAAAATGCTCTTGTATCTGAAGGAGATGATTCTAATGAAATAACTGATCCTGTTACACCTAATTTAAGAGCAATTGATGCTATAAATCCTATGGATAAATGTTTAAAAGAAGCTTTAAATGCTGGGATTACAACTATTGTAACTGGGCCTGGGAGTTCAAATCCTATTGCAGGACAATTTGTTGCTATGAAAACTTATGGTCATAGAGTAGACGATATGATAATAAAAGAGCCTATATCTATTAAATTTTCATTGGGAGAAAATCCTAAAACTATTTATAACGATAAAAATCTATCTCCTGTAACAAGAATGTCTGTAGCTAGTTTG
>CAYJNP010000033.1:3859-7579 GCA_964371665.1 uncultured Eubacteriales bacterium
TAAGAAATATCTTGAGCAAAAAACCAGATTTGAAAATGGATTAGATTAAAATGAACCAGAATACGATGATAAATGTGAGGCTATGATACCATTGCTTAATAGAAAAATAGCGGCCCATTTTCATGCACATAGAGCCGACGATATTTTTACTGCTATTAGAATATCTAAAGAATTTAATTTAAAATATGTGATTGTACATGGAACAGAAGGACATTTGATATCAGATGATCTTAAAGAAGAAAATACTAAAGTTTTTTCGGGCCCATTTTTGTGTGATAGATCAAAACCTGAACTTTCTAATTTAACTCCTAAGAATCCTGGAATACTTTCAGAAAAAGGAATTTTGACTTCAATTATTACAGATCATCCTGTAATTCCTATACAATATCTAACAATATGTGCAGCTTTAGCGGTTAGAGAGGGAATGGACGAAATGAATGCTCTAAAAGCTATAACTATTAATCCAGCGAAAATATGTGGAATAGATCACCTTGTGGGATCTATAGATATTGAAAAAGATGCAGATTTAGTTGTGTTTAAGTCTAATTGTTTAAATTTAAATTCTAAACCAGATATGATTTTTATTGAGGGAAAAAATGTTGTAAAATAGAATAATTTGTTTTTACTTTGGAAATAATGAATAGGAATATTATTTTAAGAATATGGAGTGAAAATAAAATGAAAGATTTTATAAAAGATGTTCCTATGAGATTTAGTATGGAAGTATCGAGAGATATGCAAGATATGCAGGTGTTTTCATCTTTACCTGAATTTAAAAAGAAACAAATTATTGAGGGGACAAGAAATATTCAATCTCAAGAAGAAATGAGAAAATATGTTAAAAGTATGTTATACTCTAATTTTAACTATTAAAGGTTTAAATTTTATTAAACTTCTGGTGTAATAAAAATGCCAGAAGGATAAATTTTTAGTTATATTATTGTACATACTAAAAGGGAAAAATATGAAAATGTATTTTTATTATGGTGTTATGGGCTCTAGTAAGAGTGCTAATGCTCTTATGAAAAAATTTAATTTTGAAGAAAAAGGTAAAAAAGTTGCATTAATGAAACCTAGTATCGATAATAGAGAACACGAAAATATTGTTAAATCTAGAATAGGAATACAATGTTCTGCTATTATGATACATGAAGAACAAAAAATTTATGATATTTTAAAATCAATGTCTTTAATTGATACTATTATTATAGATGAATCTCAATTTTTAACTAAGGATCAAGTGGACGAGTTAAGATGCATAGTTAATGATGGAATAATGGTTATTTGTTACGGATTAAAAACTGATTATATGTGTAAACTTTTTGAGGGAAGCAAAAGGCTTTTAGAGGTCTGTGATACTATTCGAGAAGTTCCATCTATGTGTAAATGTGGAAAAAAAGCCATAATGAATACTAGATATAGTGATAACAAAATTATCTATACAGGAGAACAAATAGATATAGGCGGAAATGATAAATATACAGCACTATGCCATAAATGCTGGATTAAAGGTACTATATAATATTATGTAGTATGATATTTTGTAAAATAATTAGGAGTATTAATTTTAGAAATGAAAAAGATAATTTCAATTGTAATATGTTTAATATTTTTATTATCTTCAACATCTTGTAATAAAAGAGTTAAAGATGATAATGATAAAATCAAATTAGTTGCATCATTTTACCCTGTATATATAATGGCATTAAATATTATTGATGGTGTTGATAAAATTGAACTGATTAATATGACTGATCAGCACGCAGGGTGTTTACATGATTTCAAATTAACAACTGAAGAAATGAAGAATATTGAACGCGCTAAAGGGATTATTATAAATGGAGCTTCAATGGAAGAGTTTATTGATGATATAGTTAGTGCAATGCCTAATAAAACTATTATAGATTCGAGTGAAGATATTAATATAATGCATGAACATAATAATCATGAACAAGAGCATCGTCATAATGATATGAATTCTCATATTTGGTTATCTATTAGTAACTATATAAAACAAGTTAAAAATATTTCAAAAGGTATAATTTCGATTGATCCATTACATATAGAACAATATCAAAAAAATACAGATAAATATATTTTATATTTAGAAACATTAAAAGATAAAATGCATTCTGAGTTAAATAATATAGAAAATAATGATATAATAACTTTGCATAAATCTTTTGATTATTTAGCAAATGAATTTAATTTTAATATAATCTACACAATAAATCATGGACATAATGAAGAACTTTCTTCAAAGGAAATTGCTGAAACTATAGAAATATTAAATAAATCAAAAAAAAATGTTCCTATATTTGTGGAATCTAAGCATCCAAGCGCATCTGCGCAAATAATTTCTAATGAAACGGGGAATAAAATATATACTTTAGATTCAGCTGTAACAGGTGAAGTAGCGTTAGATGCATATATAAAAATTATGGAAAAAAATTTGGAAATACTAAAGGAGGCATTGGCTTAATTGAATAAATTAATTGATAATATTAAGCCAAATTGTCATTGCAGTGTTAAAATTAAAGATTTAAGTTATAAAAAAAACGGATATACTATACTTCATGACATTTCATTGAGTGTTAATCATGGAGAAATGTTAGCTTTTATAGGGAGAAATGGTTCTGGAAAAACAACATTATTAAAAGCTTTAATGAAAAGAATAAATTATAGTGGATCTATAAATTTTTTTGATAGCAATGGCAGAAATATATCTAATCCTAAAATTGGGTATGTTCCTCAGACATTGATATTTGATAAAAGTACTCCTATGACTGTGCTTGATATGTTTTGTGCAAATAGGAGTGTTCTTCCGGTTTTTGTGGGGCATAGTAAGTGTCGTACAAATAAAGTATATAATATATTGAAGAAAGTTGGAGCAGAAAATCTTATTAATAAAAGCTTAGGAAAACTTTCTGGCGGAGAGCTTCAAAGAATTCTTTTAGCATATGCTTTAGACCCCATGCCAGATATTTTATTGTTAGATGAACCTGTGTCTGCGGTTGATAGAAAAGGAATAAGTTTATTTTATGAGTTGTTATTTTCAATGAGAAACGAATATCATATGCCAATAATAATCGTTTCACATGATTTAGGTCATGTGAAAAAGCATGCTACGTCAGTAGCTTTAATAGATAAAACTGTTGTTTTATTTGGAGATGCAAAAACAATTATGAATAATAAAAAACTTCGGGAAACCTTTGGGCTTGATATAGATGGGGGAGATTTATAATAAATATTATATATTCAATATTAGATTTTATTTTCCCATTTAATTTTTTAAGTTTTACATTTATGAAAAATGCGTTTATATCTATATTAATTATAACGCCTTTGTTTGGTTTTATTGGAACTATGATTGTAAACAATAAAATGTCATTTTTTTCGGATGCTTTAGGACATTCTGCACTGACAGGTGTAGCCATAGGAGTTATGTTAGGAATTAGCAATTATACACTATCCATGCTGATATTTTCTATTACATTTGCACTTGGAATATCATTTATAATTAATTCTTCAGTTTCATCTTCTGATACTATTATAGGAGTTTTTTCATCGATTGGAATAGCTTTGGGAATAGTTATATTATCTGTTAATGGAGGTTTTGCTAAATATTCAAATTATTTAATAGGGGATATTTTATCGATAACTCCAAGGGAAATTTTAATTTTATTTATAGTATTTATTTTAGTTTTAATAATATGGGTT
>CAYJNP010000034.1:0-7417 GCA_964371665.1 uncultured Eubacteriales bacterium
TATTTTCTTTTTCAATCTTAATTTGACGTGCTTTACCTAATTGTTCTACAGTTGTTTCTTTTAGATCTAAACCTACTTCTTCAGTAATTACTTGACCACCTGTTAAAATAGCAATATCTTGGAGCATTTCTTTTCTTCTGTCCCCAAACCCTGGTGCTTTAACCGCGATGCATGTGAAAGTTCCTCTTAATCTGTTTACAATAAGGGTTGCTAGAGCTTCTCCTTCAATATCTTCAGCTATTATCACTAATTTTTTGCCTGATTGAACAATTTGTTCAAGTAAAGGTAAAATTTCTTGAATGTTAGTAATTTTTTTATCTGTAATTAAAATATAAGCATCATCAACAATAGCTTCCATTTTATCTGTATCGGTAACCATATAAGGAGAGATATATCCTCTGTCAAACATCATGCCTTCTACTACTTCTGAATATGTTTCAGCTGTTTTAGATTCTTCTACTGTAATAACACCATCAACACTAACCTTCTCCATGGCTTCAGATATTAAATTTCCAATGAATTCATCGGCAGCAGAGATTGTAGCAACACGTGCAATATCTTCAGATCCATTTAATTTTTTGGAATTTTCTTCAATATTTTTAACTGCCTTATCGACAGCCAATTGGATTCCTTTTTTTAATACCATAGGATTTGCACCAGCAGCAACATTTTTCATTCCTTCTCTTATGAATGCTTGTGCTAAAAGAGTTGCTGTTGTAGTTCCATCTCCGGCGACATCATTAGTTTTAGTTGCAACTTCTTTAACTAATTGAGCACCCATATTTTCAAAAGCATCTTCAAGTTCGATTTCTTTTGCTATTGTTACGCCATCATTTGTGATTAAAGGTGAACCAAATTTTTTATCTAAAACTACATTTCTTCCTTTAGGGCCTAATGTGATTTTAACAGTATCAGCTAATTGATTAATTCCGTTTAAAAGTGATTTTCTAGCACTTTCGCCATATAAAATTTCTTTTGCCATAAAAATAATCCTCCAAATTTATGTTAAACTTATTAAAATTTTGTATAAAATTTATTCTACTATAGCTAAAATATCAGATTGACGAAGAATAGTATATTCTTCTCCATTAAATTTAATTTCAGTACCTGAATATTTACTGGTGACTACTTTGTCTCCTACATTTACATACATAGAAACTTCTTTTCCTTCAACAACTCCACCAGGACCAACTGCAACAATACTTGCAATTTGGGGTTTTTCTTTAGCAGCTCCTGCTAAAACAATGCCACTTTTGGTTGTTTCCTCTGCTTCTTCCATTTTAATGACTACTCTGTCTACCAATGGTTTAATTGTCATGATATATTTGCCTCCTTAAAGTAACTAATATTTTAGCACTCAATGACGATGAGTGCTAAAATATATTTTATACTGCTTTTAAATAAAAATCAAGATATTTTTTTGATTTATATTTAGATATAAAAAATCTTTGCAATAATTTTCCAAAAGCAAAGATTTATTAAAAAATATAAACGAAGTTTTTAGCATTTTTTATATAAATGAATTTTAACTAGCAGATTTAATTTGGAGCCTTAATTTATCGCTTATCATAGCTATAAATTCTGAGTTTGTAGGCTTTCCTTTCCCATTGTGAATAGTATATCCAAAATATGAAGTTAAAATATCAACATCTCCTCTATCCCAAGCAACTTCAATTGCGTGTCTTATTGCTCTTTCAACTCTAGAAGATGTTGTTGAAAATTTTTTAGCTACTGAAGGATATAATTGTTTTGTAACTGCATTTATTATGTTAGGATCATTTATAGACATTAAAATAGAATTTCTTAAATAGTGATATCCTTTAATGTGAGCAGGAACTCCTATTTGATGTAAAATTTCAGTTATTTTAATTTCGATATTTTGATTTTCATTTGAATGAATATTCTTTATTTCTGGTTTAGAATGATTTCCAAATTTTTTATTGCGTACAAGTCCTATAATTCTTTCTGCTAAACTTTCAATATTAAATGGTTTAATTATAAAATATGATGCTCCTGCTTCCATTACTTCTTTTTCAAGAACTGGGCTTGTAAAATTCGATAAGACTATAAATATAGGTGTAATAATATTATTGTTGTTACTAATATTTTTTATTACTGCAATTGCATCTGCTCTGGCCATAAATAAATCTAATATAACTATATCAGGATGTGTTTTTTCAATTTTTTCTATAACTCTAACTCCGTCTTTTGATGTAAAATATGAATCAAATCCATATTTGTTGAATACACCTTCCTTATCTTTATTAAACTCGACACTATCTTCTGCAATTAGTATTTTTAAATGATTTATCATAATTTATCCTCCCGTTGTTTAATGATATTGATATATTACCATATATTGTAAAAAATGTCAATACTAATCATTAAATATTTAATTTCAACTGAAAAATTTTGTAATCATTATGATTTTTTAAGATACATTTTGTTTTAAATTATCGATATTGCATTCTGATTCACTAATCATAGTTTCGGCAAATATTGCATAGCCTCTTTTTGAATCGTTAACTAAAACATGAGTAATAGCACCAACTAATTTTCCGTTTTGTATAATGGGGCTACCGCTCATGCCTTGCACTATTCCGCCTGTTTTTTCTAAAAGGTTTTTATCTGTAATTGTAATTATCATATTTTTTGTAGGAAATTTTTCATTATAGTTAACATTTGAAATTTCTATATCATAATATTCTGGGGAACTTCCATTTATTGTAGTTAAAATCTGAGCTTTTCCACGTTTTATATCTTGTTTCATTGCAACCGAAATCTCTTCTTGTTCAATATTAAAATTATCTATTAATCCATATACTCCGGTTTCTTGATTTTTAAATAAATATCCTATAGGTAAATTATCTGAAAAATTGCCCTTTAATTCTCCAGGTAATCCTTTTGAACCTTTTATAATTCCATTTATGTTTACTTTTAATATATCTCCTTTTTTTAAAGATAAAATTTCCCCAGTATCAATATCACAAATACCATGCCCTAATCCCGCAAAAACTCCGGTTGCTTTGTTATAAAAAGTCATAACACCAATTCCGGCAGAACTATCTCTTACCCAAAGTCCTATTCTAAAACTATTATCAATATTATATTTAGCTGGAGTTAACTCAGTTTCAATATTATTTCCGTTTCTTATTAAAAAAATTTTTAATAAATTAGATCCACTGTTTTGAATAATATTTTCAAAATCTTCGTTACTATCTACTACTTTGTCATTAACTTTTACTATTACATCTCCTTCTTTAATTCCAGCTTGTTTTGCAGGATTTAATAATCCCTGATCAGTTTCAATATCAGCAGAGCCTACAACAATTACTCCATTTGTAAAAATTTTTACTCCAAATGGTTGCCCACAAGGAACTACTTTTATTTTTTTGCTTGTTTGCACATTTACATTTTTTATAGGAATAATTCCCATAAGCATTAAACTTTAATTATAGTATTCTGTAATATTATTTTTTTTAGAATTTATATAAATATCTGTATCTGTGCTTGAATAAGTTTTTTTAATTTTGGTCGGTAGATAAGTATTTAAATTAATATTATTTTCATCACTAATTATTTTGTATTCCTTTGCGGTAAAAAAATATCCTTCCACAAATCCTACAACTACAAATAAAAAACAAAAAGCAAATGATATTAATATTAATTTTTTTATGTTTTTTTTCAAATTTTTCATCTCCCTTTTTGCTATTATGTATATTTATTATTTCAAGCAATCCAGGAGATTATTTTTTTATTAATTTGTAATTCATAATAATATTGTAAATTTAATTTTTTAATTTTAAATTAATTATTATTTTTTAATTTCAATTTTTTCAAATTCAATGTTAGTTGAGTCTATCATTTCAGTTTTATTTTTTGTATATGGTCTTGTATTATCTATTTTTTCAGAATCGTTTTTTAAATTATTTTCTTGATTTTCTAATTTTTTAATAGAATTTTGATATTCTAATTTTGATTTTTTAGGCCATAAAAATCTATTAATACCAATAGTAATTAAAATTCCATATATAGTAACTAAAACTCTTTGAATAACATAAGTTAATGTATTGTTTACTCCTTGTGAAGGTTGAGCAATGCAACATAACAAAACAATACAAGCTATTGAAACAGATGGCTTTTTATTAATCATATTGCATATATATATAACTAGTAATAAACACATTGGACCTAAAATTATATTCCACCAAGATCGGTACATAGGTATATATTTAAATAACTCTAAAAATACATATCCCACTATTCCTCCAATTAAAGTTCCAAAAATTCGATTAAGTCCACTCTTGAAAGTTTGATCATAAGTTGGTTGCATACATATAATTGCAGCAAAGGCGGCGATAAAGGTTTCATCTTTATCTGTTAAATATGACATAACCATGCACAAAGCAACTGCAATAGCTGTCTTAATAGCTCTAAGTCCTAATTTATATCTAAAATTAAATTTCATAAAGTAAAAGGTCCTCCTAAATTCTCTACCTTTCTAACTAAACTTTAATATTATAATTTAAAAATATTTCTTTACATTTTTTTATTGAATCGGCAGTTGGCTGATTTATATCAAAAGCAACTGACTTTAATCCCATATTTTTCCATTTATATTCTCCCATTTTATGAAATGGGAGAATTTCAATTTTTTTCACACAGCTATAATCTTTTAAATATATAGCTAATTTTTTTATTTCATCAAAATTCAAAGTGAAATTAGGCACAAGAACATGTCTAATCCATACATATTTATTTATTTTTTCGCAATAATCTAAAATTTCAAAAGAATAATTATGGTTTGTATTAGTAATTTTTTGAAAAATTTTTTTATTAAATGCTTTAATATCCAGCAAAATTAAATCAGTTTCATCTATAACATTTTTACAAATGGAAAGAGGAACACCTCCAGAGGTATCTATAGCACAATGAATGTTTTGTTTATGACAAAGTTTAATCAAATCTAAACAAAATTCAGATTGTAATAAAGGTTCTCCTCCAGATATTGTTATGCCTCCATTCGAGATAAAATTTTTATAATTTAAAATATCTTCAAAAATTTCATTTGTAGATATGAGTTTTGTTGAATGCTTATTCCAAGTGTCGGGATTATGACAATATATACATCTCATATTGCAACCTTGCATAAAGATAACATATCTTATTCCAGGCCCATCAACAGCTCCAAAAGTTTCAATAGAATGTATTTTTCCCATAGTCTTGTCCATATTTCACATCCTTTTAAAAATATGTCTTAAAATCTTTCATGAAATGTTCTATTAATAACATCTAATTGTTGTTCTCTTGTTAATTTTATAAAATTAACAGCATATCCAGATACTCTTATTGTAAGTTGTGGATATTTTTCAGGATGATCCATAGCATCAAGAAGAACACTTTTATTTAAAACATTTACATTTATATGGTGTCCGCCTTCATTAAAGAAACCGTCTAAAAGCTCAGTAAGATTAGTTATTCTTTTTTCTTCTGTTTTTCCTAAAGCTTCAGGAACTATAGAAAATGTATAAGATATTCCATCCTCACTATAATCATAAGGTAAATGAGCTACAGACATCATAGAAGCCACACAACCTTTTTGATCTCTACCATGCATAGGATTTGCTCCTGGAGCAAAAGGCTCTCCTTTTTTTCTTCCATCTGGAGTAGAGCCTGTTTTTTTACCATACACAACATTTGATGTGATAGTCAAAATTGATAAAGTTTGTTTTGAATTTCTATAAGTTTTGCATTTTTCGAGTTTTTTCATAAACATTTTTACAATATCAGTTGCAATTTTATCAGCTCTAGAATCGTTGTTTCCGAATTTAGGAAAATCTCCTTCTATTTCATAATCAACAACTAAATTATCTTGGTTTCTTATAGGCTTAACTTTAGCATATTTTATTGCGCACAAACTATCAACAACAACGGAAAGACCTGCTATTCCACAAGCACAAGTCCTTAAAATATTATCGTCGTGCAAAGCCATTTGTAGTTTTTCATAAGAATATTTATCATGCATATAATGAATAATGTTTAATGTATTAATATATAATTTTGCAAGCCAAGAACAAATTGAATCAAATTTTTTTGTTATATCTTCATAATCCAGGTATTTTCCTTGTGCAGTTGCTGATTTTGGAGCAACCTGTTCACCTGTAATTTCATCTTTACCACCATTTATAGCATAAAGTAATGCTTTTGCTAAATTAGCTCTTGCTCCAAAAAATTGCATTTGTTTTCCAATTTTCATCGCAGAGACACAGCAAGCTATAGCATAATCATCTCCAAATTTTTCTCTCATTAAATCGTCGCTCTCGTACTGTATAGATGATGTATTTATAGATATTTTTGAACAGAAATTTTTAAAATGGTCTGGTAATTTTTTGCTCCATAAAATAGTTATATTAGGTTCTGGAGCAGGCCCTAAATTTGATAAAGTATGCATGAATCTGAAAGACATTTTTGTAACCATATGTCTCCCGTCTGTAGATCTACCACCTATACATTCGGTAACCCAAGTTGGATCTCCCGAAAATAATTCATCGTATGCTGGAGTACGTAAAAATCTTATCATTCTTAACTTCATAACGAAATGATCTACAAATTCTTGAATTTGATCTTCAGTATATATACCTTCATCCAAATCTTTTTGAGCATATATATCTAAAAAAGTAGAAACTCTTCCAAGAGACATTGCTGCACCGTTTTGTTCTTTAACCGCAGATAAATAAGCAAAGTAAAGCCATTGTATAGCTTCTTTTGTGTTTTTAGCAGGAATTGAGATATCAAAGCCATACCCTTTTGCCATGTTTTCTAATTTTTTAAGAGATCTAATTTGCTCACTTATTTCCTCTCTTAATCTGATGGCTTGCTCGTCCATAATTTCATATTTTGCATTGCTATAAAATTTTTGTTTTTCTTCTATTAAAAATTTAGTTCCATATAAAGCTATTCTTCTATAGTCTCCTATAATTCTCCCTCTACCATAAGAATCTGGAAGGCCTGTTATAATTCCGTGATGTCTAGCTTTTTTTATTTCATCTGTATATACATCAAAAACTCCGTCATTATGAGTTTTTCTATATTTAAACACTCTTTTTACATCAGGATTAATTTTATATCCATAAACTTCAAGAGATTTAAGTACCATTCTTATTCCTCCAAAAGGCATAATAGCTCTTTTAAAAGGTTTGTCTGTTTGCAATCCAACGATTTCTTCAATATCTTTTTGAATATACCCTTCCCGATATGAATCAATGTCGGATATAATTTCAGAATCTATGTCTAAAACCCCTCCAGATTCTCTTTCTTGTTGCATTAATTTTTTTACTATGCTCCAAAGCTTTAAAGTTTTTTGTGTTGGGTTGCTTAAAAATGATTCATCACCATCATATTGTGAATAATTTTTCAT
>CAYJNP010000035.1:0-7411 GCA_964371665.1 uncultured Eubacteriales bacterium
ATCTTGTTCTATGCCTTTTTTTATTAATTCATACATTGTTCGTTTATATGAAAAATATTTATTTGATATTAAATTTTTTGCTAAGTTTTTAGCTAAGTTTTCGTCATTTATAAGACCTAACTCTTCAATTTTATTAACAGTTTTAATAGCAATTTCTTCATCATATATATCTGTAATTTTATTCAGAAGTTCTTTTTTAGAATAATCTCTATATTCTAATAAACGAAATGCTTTTTTTTTTGCTTTTATTAAATTAGATTCTTTTATTAGATTGTTAAAACATTCACTATTAAGATCAGATCCAATACTATATCCACTTGCAAAGAAAGTTTCTTTATCTATATTAAAAATAAATTCATTGCCGAAATATAAAGAGAGCGTAGATTTTTTAATTGGTTTAATATCAGTAATTTTCATAATTAATTTTCCTATATAATCTCCATATTTACTTTATTTTTATTTTTTTTAGGTTCATTTTTTTCCTCTTTAATTGAAGGAATAGAACTAGCATTGTTTTTAGATTTTGTTTTAGAATAAAGTTTATTAATATTTTTTATAACTTCTGTTTCTATAGTATCAGATATTTTTTTATCATTTTTAAATAGTTCTTTTACATTATCTCTTCCTTGCCCTAAGCGAGTTTCGCTATATGAAAACCATGCACCACTTTTTTTAATAATATCTAATTTAATAGCAATATCCAAAAGCTCACCTTCTCTTGAAATTCCTTGTCCATACATTATATCAAATTCGGCTTCACGAAAAGGAGGTGCGACTTTGTTTTTAACAACTTTTGCCCGAGTTCTTGATCCTATAACTTCTCCACTGCTTTTTAAAGTTTCTATTTTTCTAATATCAATCCTAACAGAAGAATAAAATTTTAAAGCTCTTCCTCCAGGAGTAACCTCAGGATTTCCAAACATAATACCTACTTTTTCACGAAGCTGATTTATAAAAATAGCAACACAATTGGATTTAGAAATTGCACCAGCTAGTTTTCTAAGAGCTTGAGACATTAATCTTGCTTGTAATCCAACATGAGAATCTCCCATTTCACCCTCGATTTCAGCTCTAGGAACCAATGCTGCAACAGAATCAACAACAATAACATCTACAGCACAAGATCTAACTAAAGATTCTGTGATTTCTAAAGCTTGTTCACCAGTATCGGGCTGAGATACTAATAGAGAATCCACATCAACTCCTAATGCAGATGCATATATGGGGTCAAGAGCATGTTCAACATCAATAAAAGCAACATTTCCGCCCTTTTTTTGACCTTGTGCTATGCAATGCAAAGCCAAGGTAGTTTTCCCAGATGATTCAGGACCATAAATTTCAATTATGCGTCCTCTAGGTAGCCCTCCTATTCCAAGTGCAATATCTAACGATAGTGAACCTGTTGATATATAATCCACATTCATTGTTTGATTTTGGCCTAACCTCATAACTGCGCCTTTTCCAAATTGTTTTTCTATTTGATTTAGCGCACTGTCTAAAGCTTTGTTTTTATCTAATCCCATAATTTTTTCTCCCTTATTTATAAATAAATACCAGAAACTACTCTATATATTCCATTAATGTCTTTTTTAAAATTTATATTTGAAAATCCAGCACTGTTAAAAAAATTATATACTGTTTTTTTTTGTCCTATACCAATTTCAACAGCCATACTAGAGTTTAATTTAAGATTTTTTTTCCAATTAAATATTATTTCTCTATAGAAAACTAAACCGTCTTTTCCTCCGTCAAGTGCAATTTTAGGCTCATTTTTAACTTCTGCTGAAAGGTTTTTTATATCTTTAGTTTTTATATATGGAGGATTAGACACTATTAAATCAAACTTTATATCTTTAATTTCTTTAATATAAGAAAATATATTACCTTGAATTGCCTTAATATTATGAGTACAATTAAATTTAATATTTTTTATTAAATATTGATAAGCTTCATTTGAACATTCTATACAAACAACTTCACTATTTGGCTTTAATTTAGCTAAAGTTATTCCAATAGCACCAGATCCAGCACATAAATCTAAAATTTTAGGTTGTTTCAAATGAGAAATTAAATTTAAACATTCTTTCACTAAAATAGAAGTATCTTCCCTAGGAATAAGCACACCTTTTCCAACTTTAAATTTTAAGCCCATAAATTCCCAATTACCTAGAATATATTGCAATGGTTCTCCCAATGCTCTTCTATTAATTAAATTTAAAAAAGAATCTTCTAAATTTTTTGTAGCTTGATTATTACCGTTTAGTATAAGATAATGCCTATCGATACCAAAACATTCTTTTAAAATATAAAATGTATCAAACTCAAAGTTATCTATTTTAAAATTTTTAAGTATATTTTTCCCAGCATAATACAAATCGTTTAATTTCATAATGTATTTGTTATATCTTCTCCATTTTCAGGAATAACAGAAACTATAGCACTAATTGCGACTTCAATCATATCATTTTCTGGTTCTTTTGTTGTTATCCTTTGTACCCAAAGGCCAGGGGTTGAAATTATTTTTGTAAAAATATTATTATATTTTCCACAAATTTTAATTAATTCATATCCTAAGCCTAACATTATGGGAATACATAATATTTTAATAAATGATCTTAAAAATGGATTTGAAAATGGAATGAATAATCCAACAATAATACCGATCAAAATCATTATTACAATAAAACTAGTTCCACATCTAGGATGAAATCGACTATGTTTTTTCACATTTTCTACGGTGAGATTTTCTTTATTTTCATAACAAAATATAGTTTTATGTTCAGCTCCATGATATTGAAAAACTCTTTTAAATTCTTTTACTTGAGAGCAAAAAATAACATAAACTAAAAAAATAATTATTCTAAAAATTCCTTCAAATGTTGAACGATATATTAACCTATCATTTAAAAAATCAAAATTTGAAGAAATCAAATTATATACCCAAGTAGGAAAAATAAAAAATAATAATATAGATAAAGCAATCCCTAAAACAGAAGAAATAGTCATAATAACATTCACAGTTTTGTTTCCAAGTTTTTCGCTTAGCCATTTGTCAAATTTAGATATTTTTTTTTCTTCATTATCTTCTACAATAGATTTTTCTGTAGATATAGTTAATGCTTTATATCCAATAAGCATAGAATCAATAAAACTAGATACACCTCTTAATATTGGAAATTTTAGAATTGATATTTTTTTTGTAATACTTTTATGTTTAATATTTTCACTGTAAATTGATCCATCTGAAGCCCTAACCGCAACGGAAGTTTTTTTAGGTCCTCTCATCATAATCCCTTCAATTAAAGCTTGACCACCAATTGAAGTTGATATTTTTGTTTTTGCTTTATCCAAAATTATCACCATTTTCCTTAAAAAACTATAATTAACTCATGTTAGATTTCATTATAGGAATAAAAATATTCACAATAGTTCCGATTCCTTCTTCACTTATGATTTCTAATGATCCAGAATGAAGTTGAATTATTTCATCTGCTATAGCAAGCCCTATTCCAGAACCTCTTTTAGAATTATTAGCTTTGTAAAATTTTTCTTTTACTTTAGGAATATCCTTCTTAGAAATTCCACAGCCATTGTCTGTAACAATAATCTTTATAAAATTATTTTTTTCTTCAAGTTGTATAAATATTTTTTCTCCACTATTACTATATTTTATAGCGTTATCTATAATATTTATAAACACTTGTTTTAATCTATTTTTATCTCCCAATATTGGAGAAACAGTTTTAGGGGAATCATAAACTAATGTTATTTTTTCAGCTTCTGCGTTATCTTTTAAAATATATACAGATTCATCAAGTTCTGCTAAAATATCTATTTTTTCTAATGTTAAAATCATACGCCCACTTTGCATGTGAGAAAGATCTAATAACTCTTCTACTATACTAGATAATCTCTCAGATTCATTTATTATAATGTTTAACCCTTTATCAAAAGTATTAAGATCAACAGTTTTTCCCACTTGCATGGTTTCTGCCCATCCTTTGATCGCAGTTAGCGGGGTTCTAAGTTCGTGGGAAATTGAAGATATAAAATCATTTTTCATTTGTTCTGATTTCCCAAGTTCACAAGCCATATAATTAATTATATCACATAATTCACCTATTTCATCATTATATTTTTTATTCATTCTTGCTTTAAA
This sequence comes from uncultured Eubacteriales bacterium, assembly GCA_964371665.1. Lineage (GTDB taxonomy): Bacteria > Bacillota > Clostridia > Oscillospirales > Acutalibacteraceae > CAYJNP01. The sequence goes on from CAYJNP010000035.1 coordinate 4,160, forward strand.
ATCTCCACGTGCTATTTTATTAGCTACTAACCCCATTTCATTAATTGGAGTTACTATGGACTTTATAAAGTATATGCTAGAAATGGCTGATACAAATATAAATAATAGACCAAACAAACACAACATCAATATAATAGTCATTATTTTTTGATTAGTGTATTGCAAAGAAGTGATAAATTTTATATTTCCTAAATAATTATTAGAATCTGAATATATAAATTGAGTAATTGCCATGATTTTTTCATTTGTTTCATTGTTGCCAACGAAATATTCATATTTTAACTGAGAATTATCATTATTAACATAATTAGTAATATTATTATAATTAGATTTAAACCCTTCAGATACTAATAAAACTCGATTATCAGAAGAAATAACTTTAATTTCTGCCCATTCACTTTCATTAAAATCTTTTAAATATGCAGCTGATTTAATAAAAAAATCAGATTCAGATTCAATTCCTTGATTATGTAAAGTGTTGATCATATTTTCTGAAATTTCAATTAAATTTTTCTTTGATTTTGAATAAAAATGGTTTTTAATAATTAAAAAAGAAATTAAAATTACCAAAAATAAAATAATAAACATCAATCTTAAACTATTAATAATCCATCGTTTAGTTATACCTTTTATATGTTTAGTGATTCTTTTCACACTAAAAATCAAACTTCCCATTTATATCCTAGTCCCCATACAGTAATAATATGCTGAGGAGTCGAAGGTTCTTTTTCAATTTTCATTCGAAGCCTCCTAATATTAACATCAACAATTTTTTCTTCGCCAGCATGTGTTTCACCCCAAACATGAGACAAAATATTTGTTCTGCTTAAAACAGTACCTGGATTTGAAAAAAAATATTCCATAATTTGAAATTCAACTTGAGTTAAATCAATCATAATACCAGAATGAGATAAAGCTCTATTTCTCAAATTTAACATAAAATTTCCAGATTTAAGTTCCTCAGAAAATTTATTTTCCTTTCTCATTTCAGCTATTGCAACTCTTCTATAAACAGCGTCAACTCTAGCTACAAGCTCAGAAGGGCTAAATGGTTTAGTAACATAATCATCAGCTCCGATCATTAGTCCGCTAACTTTATCCATTTCTTGAGTTTTTGCACTTAGCATAATTATGCCTATAGTGCTACTTTTTTTTCTTAATTCTTTGCAAACGGTGAATCCATCAATGCCAGGCATCATAATATCTAAAATTGCAATATCAAAGCTTTCAACATCTTCATCAAATTTCTCAATAGCAGTTTCTCCACAATCTGCTTCCACAACATTATATCCTGCTCTTTGCAGATTAATCACGATAAATTCTCGAATGGTTTGCTCATCTTCTGATACTAATATTTTTCTCATATTTAAAAACCTTTCTTAATTTATGACTTAAAGTTTGAAATAACGAGTTAACAATCAATTTGGGCTATTAGAAAATTAATTTTTATTCCTTTTTTCATATACATTTGTTCGTGTTCTGTAATAATATTGTTCGCAATATTTTCACGAGTAAGATCATATGTAATATAGTTTATTTTAAATCCAGTTTGTTTAAAGTAAACTATACTTTCTTCAAATAAAGTATTATCGTCGGTTTTAAAGTAAATTTCACCATAACTGCAAAGGAATTCTTTATATTGAATTAATTGCCTAGGAAAAGTTAATCTTCTTTTTTTATGCTTAGATTTTGGCCACGGGTTACAAAAATTAATATAGATTCTTTCAACTTTATCATTAAAAGACATAATGAGATTTATTCTAGAAATATCAAAACCTACCAACAATAAATTATCAACATTTCTATTAATTTCATAAAAACGTTTAACAACATTTCTTCTGCTATAAGCAAGCATTTCATTTTTTATATCTATTGAAATATAATTTATATTAAAATTTTTGCTAGATATACTTGAAATAAATTGACCTTTACCAGAACCCAACTCTAAATGGATTGGTTGATTATTTTTAAATAGAGTATTCCATTTACCTCTAAAATCTTGAGGATTTTGAACAAAAAAATCACAACATTTTAATTCTGGTTCGGCCCAAGATTTTTTTCTTATTCTCATTAAAATTAAACTAAATTTAACGCTACAGATAAATTTAGTTAGAAGACACCTCCAAAAAACAAGTTTCTAGAAGTAATTATAACAAATTTTTGTCAAGTTAGGAAGTGATATAATTAAAACATAACATCAAAATCAGATTATTTAATTTTATTTACATATATTATGTTTTTTAGTAATAGAAAAGTTGGGTTTTATTTTATGATTTTTGTATGTATATATCATTAGATAATGATTAATTTGAAATTGTTTTAGTGTTTTAGAATGCTTAAAATTATTATAATTTAATATTAAATGTTTTTTATTTATTATTTATTAACTATGTTGTTTATTTGCAGAATAATTACAATATATTTTTATTTATTATCAAAATAACCCAAGAGTTTATTAAGAACAATAATTACTTGACAAAATATAAAGAGTAGTGATAAAATCATAAGTTGCTAAATGATACTAATTTTATTTATAAAAATTAAGATTTATTATAAGAGTTGTTTTTGAATCTTATTTTTTAAGATTCTTAACATAAATAATTTATTTTTTAGGAGGTGTAATATGCCAACCTTTAATCAATTGGTTCGTAAGGGAAGAAAAGTATCTGAAAGAAAAGCAACTGCTCCTGCACTTTTAAGAGGATGGAATTCAAAAAAACATATAGCTTTTGAACAAAATTCTCCTCAAAAACGTGGAGTTTGCACAGCGGTTAAAACTGCTACTCCAAAAAAACCTAACTCTGCGTTGCGTAAAATTGCGAGAGTAAGGCTTTCTAATGGTGCTGAAGTTAGCTCGTATATTCCAGGAGTTGGGCACAATTTGCAAGAACATAGTGTTGTTTTAATTCGTGGTGGACGTGTTAAAGATCTTCCAGGTGTGCGTTACCACATAGTAAGAGGAACTCTTGATGCTCAAGGTGTTGCCAAAAGAATGCAGGCTAGATCTAAATATGGTGCTAAGCGCCCAAAAGCTGGTGCTGCAAAGAAATAGTAAATTATAATATTTTATAGGAACTTTACGGCTGCAAAAAAGCAGAAGTATTTATATATAAATGCCTGTATTGCGCCGACGGAAGTTTACCCTTTCGAGTACCTATGATATCATTTATGTGAAGGAGGGAAGCGAAGTGCCAAGAAGAGGCTCTATTGCTAAACGTGATGTTTTAGCTGATCCGCTATATAATTCAAAAT
>CAYJNP010000036.1:0-4004 GCA_964371665.1 uncultured Eubacteriales bacterium
AATCTTTTATTTTATCGTAAAGCCCATCTATTCTTGCTATTGCAACCTCTTTTTCAACTTCATTAAGATTAGAATTTTTAATTTCAGAATAATACAATTTTCCTAATTCTTCAAATTGTTTAGAAAGCTTATTATTAGCTTCAGTTAAATTAATTTTTAATTTTGAACTATCAATAACTCTTTCAGTTTTATCAACAGCAACATTTGCTGCAGATTTTAATTTTACTAAAGTTTCTTCAAATATTCCCATGTTAACAACTCCTTTTTTATTATTATACTATTTATTAAATTTCAAGTAAAGAATTTAATAATATTATATAATAATATTTTGTATTATAAAAATTGATAACTTTTTATAATTAAATTTAAAATTCAGCCACATTAATTTTTCATTTCTAAAAAACTAGTTATTTCCAATATATTTATAGTATTATTTTCTATAATTAAAATTAAAATTATACTATTTTTTATATTTACATTTTACATTTTTTAATGTATTATAATAATTAGTTTACAATAATTTATATTTATTAATTGAAGAGGTAATATTAATGAAATTTATATCAAAAATTATTAGTTTTATTTTATTTTTTATTATATTATTATCATCTGTATTAGCGAATGCTGAGGGTAATTCTAACACTAAATGTAAAAATGAAATTATTTTACATGCTTGGAATTGGAGCTTTAATGATATTAAAAACAATATGGAAAAAATATCTCAATCTGGTTATGGAATTATTCAAGTTTCTCCTATACAAAAAGAAAAATATATTTCAGAAAATCCTCTTGATATGAATAAATGGTGGGCATTATATCAACCAATAAATTTTGAAATAGGAAATATTTTAGGGACAGAAGAAGAATTTAAACAAATGTGTACTACTGCTCATGCGCACGGAGTTAAAGTAATAGTTGATGTTGTAAGCAATCATATGGCCAATCAAGATGATAACCATATTTATGATATTTCTGATCAAATCAACGAAAAAATTAGATTTAATCCATCTTTTTGGTACAATATAAAAGAACGAGCTGATAATTCTAGTAGATTTAATATGACTCATAAAAGTATTGGAATGCCCGCTTTAAATACTTCCAATAAAGAACTTCAAAATATAATAATATCATTTTTAAATAATGCTCAAGATTGTGGAGCCGACGGATTTAGATTTGATGCTGCCAAACATATTGAGCTCCCAGATGATCCTGAGGATACAAAAAGCGATTATTGGCCTACAATTATCAAAGCTATTAAAGATAAAAACAAAGATTCATATATCTATGGAGAAGTTTTATCTCCTGTATTAGATAAAGAAAAAGAATATATGAAATTTATGAATATTACTTCAGATTCATATGGCACTTGTGTTAGAGCTGCGCTAAGAGAAAAAAATGCAGGATGGGCATGGAACTATAGCTACGGATATAATGATAATCCCGATAAAATAGTTGTATGGGTAGAATCTCATGACACATATGCTAATAATGGAGAATATGGTTCATCTACAGATATTTCAGATAATAAAATAAAATTAGGTTGGAGTATTATTGCTAGCAGAGCTCAGACTACACCTTTATTTTTTGTTCGACCTAAGCATGGATTATCTGAAAAAATTCAAAACTTCATAAAAAATGAACAATGGGAAAATCATGAAATAAGCTTAATAAATAAATTTCACTATGACATGATAGGAAAAAATGAATATATACGATTTCCTGAAGGTCAAGGTGCCTCAATATTTATGACTGAACGCGGGAATAAAAATGCTGCTATCACAAATTTATCTGATCAAACTAAATTAATTAATACTGATACAAACCTAGAAAATGGATCCTATAAAGACAAAGTTTCTGATAAAATTTTCAAAGTAGAATCATCAAAATTAACAGGAACTATTGCGCCTCAATCTTTTGTTTTATTATATAAAATTGAAAACTAATTTACTTAAATTTATTTTTTATAAGCTAGAAATGCAACACGTTATTAGTAAAGTTTTAGAAAACTAACTCTAGTTATTCGACATACATAAATGGTGCGAGCGATGGGACTTGAACCCACACGTCAAAAAACACATGTCCCTCAAACATGCCTGTCTGCCTATTCCAGCACACTCGCATAATTATTTGTTTTGGTATAAATTAAGCATACCTTATTTTACCACTATTTTATATTAGGTTCTCTTATTCATATTTAAAAAGAGAACCATTTTATTATACTTTATTTTATAATATTTGAAAAGAGATAATAATAAACAAAACATATTATTTAATAATTTATCATTTTTTATTTATGATTAATTTAAATTTAAAATTTATAATATTTAACTACTTAAAAAATGCTGCAAATGTTTTATATGCCATATAAACATCAAATTTTGATACTACCTCCATTGGGGAATGCATTGATAATACCGGTACTCCTAAATCTACAACATCTACATTTAATTTTGCTATATATTTAGCTATTGTTCCTCCCCCACCAGAATCAACTTTGCCTAATTGACCTGTTTGCCACACTATACATTCTTTTTCCAACATAGATCTAATCTCTCCCATATACTCTGCTGAAGCATCAGATGTATCATATTTTCCTCCACTTCCTGTGTACTTAGTTATAACAACTCCGTTATTTATATAACAACTATTTAATTCTTCATATACAGAAGGATAATTAGGATCAAAAGCCGCATTTACATCGGCAGATAAACATTTAGATTTAGATAAAATATGCCTACATTTTAAATTATCTTGATCAGCTAAATCTTCTATAAAATATTTTAAAAAATTAGAGTCCATTCCTGTATTTCCATAACTTCCGATTTCTTCTTTATCTGCTAAAATGGTAATAATAGTTTTTTCAGGAATTTCACTATCTAATATAGCCATTAATGACGTATAAGCACAAACTCTATCATCATGTCCATATGCACCTATCATACTTCTATCTATCCCTATATCCTTTGATTTCGCAGCCGGAACAAATTCTATTTCTGCAGAAATAAAATCAGATTCTAAAATACCATATTTTTCATTTATAATTTTCATAACATTTAACTTTACAAGTTCAGAATCTTCTTCATTTTTAATTGGTCTGCTACCAACTAATATATTTAAATCTTCACCTGTAAAACTTTTGACCATAGATTTTGCCATTTGTTCTTTTGCTAAATGAGGCAGTAAATCTGTTACACAAAAACAAGGTTCTCCCTCATTTTCTCCTATATTTATTTCAATAGTCGATCCATCTTTTTTCACAATAGTTCCATGCATAGATAAAGGAATCGCCGTCCATTGATATTTCTTAATTCCACCATAATAATGGGTTTTAAACAATGCTAATTCATTTGATTCATACAAAGGAATTGGTTTTAAATCAAGTCTAGGAGAATCAACATGTGAAACAGCAATTTTAACTCCATCTTTAGTTCCTTTTTTTCCTATAACTGCTAAAATTAATGCTTTATTTCTATTGATTTGGTAAACTTTATCTCCAGATTTATACTTTTTATTATGATCAAATTTTGTAAACCCCTTTTTTTCTGCAATCTTAACTGAATTATAAACAAATTCTCTTTCAGTTTTTGAAATATTTAAAAATTTTTTATATCCTTCACAAAAATCATCTGAATCTAATACTACTTCTTCACTAGTTTTTAAAATTCCATTTCGTTTTTTTAACAATATTTTCTTTTTTAGATTATCTAAATTAGCTTTTTTCTCTTCATTATTTAACATTTTATTACTCCTTTTATTATTAATTTTTAAAATATAATTTATCATAAATTTCTCGAGATTTTAACACTTTCTTTAAGTATTCACGAGTTTCACTAAACGGTACCTCTACAAGAGTTTTAGAATCTTCAGAATATTCAGGATTGTTAAGCCATTTATCAACATTTCCCATTCCTGCATTATAAGCGCAAATAGCTTCATTCTCTGTTTTATATCTTTCTATCAAATAAGATATATAATAAGTTCCATAATTAATATTAATTGATGAA
>CAYJNP010000036.1:4014-7051 GCA_964371665.1 uncultured Eubacteriales bacterium
AATCCAATAAACTTTCTTCAGGCATATATTCCTCATTCAAATATTGCTGAATCCAATTAAAAGTCTCTGGCATAATTTGCATTAAACCAACTGCTCCTACTTTAGAAACAGCATCAACTTTAAAGTTGCTTTCTGTTTTTATAATAGCGTAAATTAATGAAGCATCTATATTATATTTCTTAGAAGCTAACATCACACTATCTTCATACTGAAGCGAATAAAAATTTTTTAAAAAAATTTTATAACTATATGAAAAAATCAAAGACATACTTAATATTCCCACTATAAATATTAATACAACAAATGGAACTTTAATTTTTTTATACACTTTATCCTCCTATTTTATTTATAAAATCTTTAGTAATTATATTAATGTTTTCTAAGTTTAAATTCCCATCTAATACAAAATTTGAATTTTTTTTATAAAATTCATCATCATTCTGAGCTTCTATTCTTTTTTTAGCCTCATTATCAGATAAATTATCTCTATTAATGATTCTACTCAGCCTTATTTTTTTTGATGACAATATGGTTATAATTATATCACAAATTTCATCTAATTTGCTTTCAAATAATAATGCTGCATCAATTACTATTATTTTGAATTGTGATTCATACATTTCTATGGTATTTTTTATTTTTGCAACAATAAGAGGATGAATAATTTCATTTAACCTTTTAAGTTTAGTAGTATCCGAAAAAACTATTTGTGATAAAATTCTTCTATCTAAAAAACCTTTCGAATCTAAAATTTGATTTCCAAAATATAAAACCAATTTATTTAAACAATCTATATTATTTTCCAAAATTTTTTTTGCAATTTTATCAGAATCTATAACATAACATCCATAACTTAAAAAAACATTTGAAATAGTTGTTTTTCCAGCTCCTGTTGGACCAGTAATTCCTATTATTTTAGACATCAATTATCTCAAACCCCGCTGCTCTAATTAATCTGTTATATAAAGCCATTCCCATTCCATCTTTAGAACTAATTCTTGCATAAACTATTAATATATCATTTTCATTATCTATTTTTCTTAAACAATTAAAAAGATTTTGTGCTTGAACATTTAAATCATTTTCTGGGCCATAAGAAACTGATTTCACTTTTAATTTATCTATATCTTCATCAAAACAAAGTGCACCAACTTCATCATTAGCATTTAAATTTACAAAATCTATATATTTATTTGAACTTCCATTAACAATTATAACTTTAGCTTTGGGAGCATAATGTTTATATTTCATTCCCGGCGAAGACACAATTCTATTTTTTGAAACTTTTCGCAATATACAATCGTCTATTTCTACTTTTCCTAAAACATCACTTATCTGTTCCGGTGTAATTGATCCAGGTCTCAATATTTTAGGGATTTTTGATTCTAACGTAATAACTGTAGATTCTATACCAATTGTACAATCTCCACCATCCAAAATCGCATCTATTTTTCCATCAAAATCATTTAAAACATGTAAAAATGAAGTAGGACTAGGCTTTCCCGATAAATTCGCAGAAGGAGCTGCTAGTGGTAAATTAACCTTTTTAATTAATTTTCTAGCAATAACATTCAATGGCATTCTAATCGCTACAGTGTCTAATCCACAACTCACTTCATATGGTATTATATTAGACTTTTTCAAAATCATTGTAAGAGGCCCTGGCCAAAAATAATTAGCTAATTTTTGTGCATTTGCTGGAAACTTCGAAACAAGCTTATATATTTCACTAATATTTGATATATGGACAATTAAAGGATTATCAACTGCTCTTCCTTTAACTTTAAATATATTAGCCACAGCATCTTTGTCTAAAGCATTAGCAGCTAATCCATATACTGTTTCTGTTGGTATTCCCACTAATTTTCCTGATTTTAATATTCTTGCTGCAATATCAATATCATTATCATTTGATTTTAATTTAAGTGTATTTATCATATTTTTACTCTTCAGTACTTTTTTCTAATTTAGCTGCTCTATCTGCTGTAATTAATGAATCTAAAATTTCATCTATATTTCCATTTAAACAATCTTCTAATCTATATAACGTTAATCCTATCCTATGATCTGTAATCCTTCCTTGTGGATAATTATAAGTCCTTATTCTTTCTGATCTATCTCCAGTTCCAACTTGAGAACGCCTTTCTTCTGCTACAGCAGAATTTTGTTCTTCAATTTTTGCTTCTAACAACCTCGATTTTAAAACTTTCATTGCTTTTTCACGATTTTTATGTTGACTTCTTTCTTCCTGACATTCAACAACTATTCCTGTAGGCAAATGTGTGATTCTAATAGCAGATTCAGTTTTATTAACATGCTGACCGCCTGCTCCCCCTGATCGATAAGTATCAACCTGTAAATCAGTTTGATTAATTTCTACATCTACATCATCAGCTTCTGGCAATACAGCCACTGTTACTGTTGATGTATGAATTCTCCCTTGTGCTTCAGTTTCAGGAACTCTTTGCACTCTATGAACTCCACTTTCGAATTTTAATCTAGAATATGCTCCTTCTCCTGAAATCATAAAACTAATTTCTTTAAATCCATTTAACTCAGTTTCATTGCAATTAAGAATTTCAGATTTCCATAATTTTGCCTCAGCATGCATAGTATACATTCTATATAAAACTGCTGAAAATAAAGCAGCTTCTTCTCCTCCTGCACCTCCTCTTATCTCTATAATTACATTTTTATCATCATTAGGATCCTTAGGAAGAAGCAGTAACTTCAGTTCTTCAGATATTCTCTCAACATCTTCTCGTGATTTATCTAATTCAAATTCAACCATCTCACGAAATTCTTTTTCCAAACCACCTTCATTTAAAAGCTCTTTTGCTTCTTTTTCAGATTGTTTTGCTTTTTTATATTCCCTATATTTTGTTACAATAGGGGTTAAATTTTTATGTTCTTTCATAAGTTGTTTATACTTCTCTTGATCACAAACTATCTCTGGATTATAAAGCTGTTTATTTATTTCTTCATACTTTTTTTCAACACTATTAACTTTTTCAAACAAATTAACTTCACCTCTTTC
>CAYJNP010000037.1:0-6928 GCA_964371665.1 uncultured Eubacteriales bacterium
ATATATGTTATAATGTGATGGTGTGTTTACTAGAAATATTTATTATAATTTTTTATATAGATATTATATAAAAAAGAGGTGGTTATATGGAAAAAATAGTTGTATCTGGAGGCAAAAAACTATATGGAGAAATATCTATAGATGGAGCTAAAAATGCGGCAGTAGCAATTATACCTGCGGTTATTCTATCGAATGATATTTGTGTATTAGAAAATATTCCTAATATAAATGATGTATCATTGATTTTGCGTATTTTGTCTGAAATGGGTGCAAAAGTAAAGATGCTTACTAAAAATAGCTTAGAGATAGATTCTAGAAATATAAACTCTTGTGTTGCTTCGTATGATCTAGTTAAAAATATGAGAGCATCTTGTTATTTAATGGGAGCATTGCTAGGTAGATTTTCATCTGCTATTGTTTCTTTGCCAGGTGGATGTGATTTTGGAGTTAGACCGATTGATCAACATTTAAAGGGCTTTGCAGCACTTGGGGCTGAATATAGAGTCGAAGGTGGCATGGTGCATGCAAAAGCAAAGGAATTAAAAGGGAGCACTATTTATTTGGATACGGTTTCAGTGGGAGCAACTGTAAATATTATGTTAGCAGCTGTTAAAGCAAAGGGATTAACTGTTATAGAAAATGCTGCAAAGGAACCGCATTTAGTTGATTTGGCAAATTTTTTAAATTCTATGGGAGCAGATGTTAGGGGAACTGGAACTGATGTTATTAAAATTAGAGGAGTAGAAAAACTTAAAGGAACAACTTATTCAATAATTCCAGATCAAATAGAAGCGGGAACATATATGGTAGCAGTAGCTGCTGCTAGTGGAGATGTTTTAATTAAAAATGTTATACCAAAACATCTAGAATCTATAACTGCGAAACTTAGTGAAATGGGAGTTAACATAACAGAATATGATGAATCAATAAGAATTCAGAGTACGGGAAAAATTAATAAGTGTAATGTAAAAACTATGCCGCATCCTGGATTTCCGACAGATGTTCAACCTCAGATTACAACTTTGCTTACTATGGCACAAGGGATGAGTATTGTTAGTGAAAATGTGTGGGACAATAGATTCAAATATGTAGATGAATTAATTAGGTTGGGTGCAGAAGTTACTGTAGATGGGGATAAAGCAATTATAGAAGGTGGAAAAAAGCTTAAAGGAGCACCTGTTAGAGCAACCGATTTAAGAGCTGGAGCTGCTATGATAATTGCAGGATTAGTTGCTCAAGGTGAAACTGTTATAGAAGATATAAAATATATTGAACGAGGGTATGGAAATATAGTTGAAAAATTTAAGGCTATAGGAGCAGATATTAAGCGTGTTCATGTTAATGAAAATATAATGGCCCAAGCTTTATAAATATATTTACGAGCGTGCGTGTTTGCACGCTTATTTATATATTTGATTGTTTTACATAAATGAAATTATATTTAGGAGGAAATTTATGATTCTTAAATTCACAAAGATGCACAGTTGTGGAAATGATTATATATATATTGATTGTTTTAATTTGAAAATTAATAATCATAAAAGTTTAAGTATTAAATTATCAGATCGAAATTTTGGAGTAGGTGGAGATGGAGTAATTTTTATATATAAATCTGATATCGCTGATGCTAAAATGAGAATGTTTAATGCTGATGGCAGCGAAGGTAAAATGTGTGGAAATGGGATCCGTTGTGTAGGAAAATATCTTTATGATAAAAATTTAATTGATATAACCAAAAATAGAGTCAATATAGAAACTTTAAGTGGGGTAAAAAATCTGGAGGTTTATAAAGATAATGAAGAAGTAACAAATATTAGAGTAAATATGGGAAGTCCTGAATTTATTCCAGATTTAATACCGGTTAAGTTAAATGTTCAAAAAATATTAAATAAAGAAATTAAAGTTGATGGAAAAACATACTATATAAATTGTGTATCTATGGGGAATCCTCATTGTGTAATTTTTTATGATAATATTAAAAATTTAAATTTAGAATATATAGGTCCTATTTTTGAAAATCTTGATATTTTTCCAGATAAATCAAATATAGAATTTGTTAAAATTTTAGATCATTACACAATTGAGATGAGAGTATGGGAACGAGGCAGTGGAGAAACATTATCGTGTGGGACAGGAGCTTGTGCGGCAGTAGTTTTAGGGGTTGAAAATGGATTTTTAAAAAGCGATACAGATATAACGGTTAAACTTAAAGGTGGAGATCTCAAAATAAAATATATTAATAAAGTAGTTTATATAACAGGAAATGCTCAAAAAGTTTATGAGGGAGTAATTGAAATATGAATAAGTACATATTTGTAACAGGTGGGGTTGTTTCAGGGTTAGGAAAAGGAATAACGGCGGCATCTTTAGGAAGAATATTAAAATCAAGAGGGTTAAAAATAACTGCTCAAAAACTTGATCCATATATAAATGTTGATCCAGGAACTATGAGTCCGTATCAACATGGAGAAGTGTTTGTAACAGATGATGGTGATGAAACAGATTTAGATTTGGGGCACTATGAAAGATTTATAGATGAAAATTTAAATAAATTTTCAAATTTAACAACAGGAAAAGTATATTGGAATGTTTTAACCAAAGAAAGAAAAGGAGAATATTTAGGAGAAACTGTTCAGGTTATTCCTCATATAACAAATGAAATAAAAGATTTTATATATTCAGTAGGAAAAAAATCTAAAGCTGATGTTGTTATAACTGAAATAGGAGGAACTATAGGTGATATTGAAAGTCAACCGTTTATAGAAGCTATTAGACAAATTTCTTTGGAGGTCGGAAGAGAAAATTGTTTGTTTATGCATGTTACCTTAGTGCCATATATAAAAAGTTCTGGAGAACATAAATCAAAACCTACTCAACATTCAGTAAAAGAACTTAGAGCACTTGGAATAGAACCTAATATAATAATTGCTAGATGTGATAAAGCTTTAGATGATAGTATAAGACAAAAAATATCTCTTTTTTGCAATGTAAAATCAGATTGTGTTATTGAAAACATTACAGTCCCTGTTTTATATGAAGCACCGTTGATGTTGGAAGAAAATAATTTTTCAAATATAGTTTGTAGAGAACTTTCTCTCGATTGTAAAGAGAGCGACTTAACAGAATGGAAAGACATGATTACAAGAATTAACTCTAGAACTAAAAATGTAAAGATTGCATTAGTAGGAAAATATGTGCAACTTCATGATGCATATTTATCAGTTGCTGAAGCATTATACCACGGTGGATATGAAAATGGCACAGTGGTAAATATAAAATGGATAAATTCTGAGTTAGTTACTGAATATACAGTTAAAGATTTTTTATCTGATTGTGATGGGATACTTATTCCAGGTGGTTTTGGAGATAGAGGAATAGAAGGAAAAATAGCAGCTACAAAATATGCAAGAGAAAATGATATTCCATATTTAGGAATTTGTTTAGGAATGCAAACCGCTGTTATAGAATTTGCTAAGAATATTTTAGGATTTAATGATGCGAATTCGAGTGAATTTAATCCTGATGGAAAATATTCAATAATTGATTTGATGCACGATCAACAAGGAAATTTGCCTAAGGGAGGAACTATGAGGTTGGGTGTGTATCCTTGCAATATCAAGGAAGATACTATGTTATATAGGGCTTATAACAATATTGAAATAAAAGAAAGACATAGGCATAGATATGAATTTAACAATGAATATAGAGAATTAATTGAAAAAAATGGAATGATAGTATCTGGAACATCCCCAAATGGAATGCTAGTTGAAGCGGTGGAGATTCCTGCGAACAGATTTTTTGTGGGAGTTCAGTATCATCCTGAGTTTAAAAGCAGACCAAATCGTGCACACCCTTTATTTAGAGAGTTTATAAAATATTCATTAGGAGAGTAGATTATGAAAATAAATGAAAATTTTTTGAATCTCAAAGAAAATTATCTTTTTTCAACTATGCGTAATAAAATTAATGATTTTGAAACAAAAAATCCAAGTAAAAAAATTATTAAATTAGGGATAGGAGATGTTACAAACCCTCTTTGTGATGTTGTAATAAAAGAGATTCATAAAGTTACAGATGAGATGTCAAAAAAAGAAACTTTTAAAGGCTATGGTCCTGAACGAGGATATGAGTTTTTAAGAGAAAGAATTCAAAATTATTACTATAAAAGAAATGTACGATTAAGTTTAGATGAAATATTTATAGGAGATGGAGCGAAGAGCGATATTTCTAATATATTAGATTTATTTGATAGGAACAATAAAGTTTTAATACCTAATCCTGTTTATCCTGTTTATTTAGATACAAATATAATTTCAGGTAGGGAGATAATATATTTAGATTTAAATAAGACAAACGATTTTTTACCATTACCAGATTCAAAAATTCATGCAGATATCATTTATTTATGTTCACCAAATAATCCAACAGGAGCTGTTTACGATAAAAATGGATTAAAATCTTGGGTAAAATATGCTATAGATAAAGGAGCTGTGATTTTATTTGATGCAGCATATGAAGCTTTTATTAGTGATAGTAATTTACCAAGGAGCATATTTGAGATAGATGGAGCACAAAAATGTGCAATTGAATTTTGTTCTTTATCAAAAACAGCCGGATTCACAGGGACAAGATGTGGATACACTATAATTCCGGAATCTTTAAAATTTAATGGGATTAAATTAAATGATCTATGGTTTAGAAGGCAAACTACTAAATTTAATGGTGTTGCATATATTATACAAAAAGCTGCAGCTTCAGTTTTTACAGATAAAGGATTACAACAAATTAACTTTACGATCGACTACTACAAAGAAAATGCTAAATTAATATCAAATATGATGAAAGAGTTAGGAATATGGTTTACAGGAGGAGAAAACTCTCCTTACATTTGGTTTAAATGTCCAAAAGAAATGAGTTCATGGAGATTTTTTGATTACCTTTTAGAAGAAGCGAATGTAGTGGGAACACCAGGAAGTGGTTTTGGAAAAAATGGGGAAGGTTTTTTTAGGCTTACAGCATTTTGTGAAAGAAAAGATATAATAGAAGCAATAAATAGAATTAAAAGTGTTTTATAAAATATTTTTTTATAACTCCAAAGCATAATTAAATTTCACGTTTTAATTTTTGCCTAGACGATTGTTTCAAGTTGATTTTCTTGACCAATTTTAATGATTAGTGATATAATACATAATGTTTTTGTGTAAGTTTATTGCACACTAATATTGGAGGATCATTAATGGCAATAAATGAAAAAAAAAATGGAGTTATAATATCGTATTTAACAATTATTTTATCTACTGTGATTAATTTTGCTTATGTACCAATTTTATTAGGATATATGGGAACATCTGAGTATGGTATATATGAAACTATGGGCTCTATGATAGCTTATTTTTCGATTATGGATTTTGGATTGGGATCTACCATTACAAGGTTTTATTCAAAGTATAAATCTATTAATGATGAAAAAAATATGGCTAATGTTTTAGCAATGTGTTCAAGAATATATGCAATTATAACAGTTGCTATTTTAATAGCTGGAACTACTATATATTTTGCTTTAGATAATATATATTCAGAACAATGGACAAGCTTTCAAATACAAAGTGGGAAAAAAGTATACATTGTTTTATTAATTAGCATAGCAATAACTATTATATCTCAGATATTCAATTCTGTTATATCATCTCATGAAAGATTTACATTTATTAAACTTGCTACTTTAATACAGACAATATTACAACCTGTTTTAGTTATTTTAGTAATAAAAGCACATCCCACAGCATTTGCTATGGTTATTGTTATGACATTAACTAATTTGATATTATCTCTAGTTAAAATTTATTATTGTTTTAAAAAACTTAATATGAAAATAAAGTTGTATCGTTTTGAAAAAACTCTTCTTTTCAGTATATTAGGGTTTTCATTTTATCTTTTTTTAACTGCTGTTGCAGATCAATTATTTTGGCGATCTAATCAGCTTATATTAAGTGCAGTTTCAGGCCCTGAAACTGTAGCGTTGTATGCTCCGCCTTTTAAAATATTTACTGCATATACAATGATTTCGTCGGTTATTTTTGCAATATTTTTGCCTATGATTACTTCAATGGTAGCAAATAAAGAGAGTGACGAAAAATTTTCTGAACTATTTATAAAAGCAGGACGATTGCAATTTATTGCATTATTTTCGAGTCTATTAGGGGTAGGGTTAATAGGAAAGCAGTTTTTTATTTTATGGATTGGAGACAAACTCGGAGAAGGCAGTATAGACATAATGTATTTAGTTACATTGCTTTTAATTACTCCTTTTACTATTGAATTAATTCAAAATTTAGGATTAGTATTACTTCAGGCAAGAAACAGGTGCAAATTTAGAGCTTTGGTAATTTTATCTACAGCTATTATTACGATATTAATTGCAATTCCTGTAGCGATAAATTTTGGAATAATAGGATGTGCATTTCTTAGTGGATGTGCATTTGTTGTAAATAGTGGAATTATTATGAATGTTTATTTTAAAAAAGTTATGAATCTTAATATAAAATTATTTTGGATGGAAATAAGTAAAATATTAATTCCTGGATTGTTGTTATTTTTAATATTATTAGTATCATTTAGGTATATTGAGTTTTCAAATATTTTAATTGATTTTATAATAAAAGGTTCAATATTTGCAATTAGCTATATGTTAGTTATGTGGACTTTTGTTATGAATAGTTATGAAAAAAGTTTAATAGGTGGACCTTTTAAAAAGATTTTTAATGTTATAAAAAAGTAGGTAAGGAGTATATGAATATGATTGTATCTTTTATAGTTGTTGCATTAAACGCAGAGAAAGTTATTAAAAATATTTTTAAGGATTTAAGTGCACAAATATATGATCATAAAAAGATAGAGATAATACTGATAGACAGTATATCTAATGATA
>CAYJNP010000038.1:0-6778 GCA_964371665.1 uncultured Eubacteriales bacterium
ATATCATAGGAATTATATATGTTAAAGATCTTTTGATATACGTTAGTAAAGAAGTTCCTTCAAATATTAAACTTACAGATTTAATGAGGTTACCAACTTTTGTACCAGAATCAAAAAAATGTGATGATTTATTTTCTGAAATGACTGCAAGCAAAATTCAAATAGCAATAATTATTGATGAATATGGAGGAACAGAAGGAATTGTTACAATCGAAGATTTAATTGAATCTATAGTAGGAAATATTCAGGATGAATATGATAACGAAAAAAAAGATATCCTTGAAAATGACGATACCTCTTTTACTGTAGACGGATTAACAGGAATAGACGAAGTTTCAAATTTAACAGGCGTAAAATTACCTCAAGGAGATTATGATACAATTGCAGGATTATTAGTTGAAAAACTAGGAAAAATTCCCCTTGAAAACGAACATCCTTGTGTAGTTATAAATGATTTTTTATTTACAGTAGAATCAGTTAACGAACTTAGAATATCTAAGATTAGAATAGAAAAAAATTCTAATAATTAATAAAAATGAAAAATAAAATAATATATAAATTTAAAATTTTCTGTTATTTCTTATTATTTTTATTTTAACTTTACACTATCAACACAAGTTTCTTTTATACATTTTGATTTTATATCCCAGAGTTTTTGAGATAAATCAACATAATATTTATGAGGATTTTCAAATCTAGTAACTTCTTCCCATAAATGTTCAACTTCACCTTTGCAAAAATTTCTAATTTCATTAATTCCTGGAGATTTATAGCATATCTTACCATTTTTGAATATTTGGCACCTAATTTTTTTAAAAATAAAATTATTTATTGTTTTTCTTTTCCATATGTGAATAGGGTCAAAAATTTCACATGGCCTTGTATCATCTATTAATTCATTATTTAACGTTATTATATCGCAAATCGCCTTATTACTATTTTTATCATATATCCTAAAAATTTCTTTAAAACATGGTATATTAATTTTAGATACATTTTCACTGATTTTTATTTTAGGCATGATCTTACCTTGATCTTCAATAGCACAAAGTTTATATACCCCTCCAAATACAGGCTGTGATGAAGCAGTTATAATATTTTCTCCTACTCCGAATATGTCTACTTGTGCTTTTTGTGATACCATGTCTCTTATTATATATTCATCTAAAGAGTTTGATACACATATTTTACAATCTGGAAAACCCGCATCATCTAACATTTGTCGTGCTTTTTTTGATAAATATGTTATATCTCCACTATCAATTCTTATTCCTATAGGGCGAAATCCTCTGGGTAAAATCTCTTCTTTAAATACTTTGATTGCATTGGGTATCCCTGATTTTAAAGTATTATAAGTATCCACTAATATTATACAGTCAGAAGGATATTGTTTAGCATACGCTCTAAACGCATCTAATTCAGTATCAAATAATTGAACCCAACTATGAGCCATAGTTCCTGCAACAGGAATATCAAATAATTGATTCGATATAGTGCATGAAGTAGCATCACAACCAGCAATAAATGCAGATCTTGATCCATATATTGCCGCACTTGATCCTTGGGCTCGCCTCGCTCCAAATTCTAAAACAGTTCTTCCTTTTGCTGCTCTAACAATTCGATTTGCTTTAGTTGCGATAAGACTTTGATGATTAATACAAATAAGAATCATGGTTTCTATAAGCTGTGCTTGTATAACAGGCCCTCTAACAGTTAAAATAGGTTCTCCTGGAAAAACAACACTTCCTTCTGGTACCGACCAAATATCGCATGAAAAATTAAAATTTTTAAGATAATCTAAAAATTCTTTTTTAAATATTTTTTTAGATCGTAAATATTCAATATCTTCTTTGCTAAATTTAAAATTTTCTATATATTTAATAACCTGTTCTAATCCCGACATAATAGCAAATCCACCTGAATCAGGAACTGTTCTAAAAAACATATCAAAATATACTATTTGATTTTTAAAGTTATTACTAAAATATCCATTAGCCATAGTTAATTCATAAAAATCCATAAGCATTGTTAAATTTGGGTTTATTTTTATATCACTAAAAGCCATACAATGTTCTCCCTGAAAATATTTTATTATATTTTAATAATTTTTGTTATACTATCTTCCAATATTTTTATCCTATCAGTTGTTTCTTTAAGATTTTTTCCAGTAGCAGTTAAATATACTTTTATTTTAGGTTCTGTTCCTGAAGGTCTTACAATAACTAAATTTTTTTCATCGAGTTCAAAAGATAATACATTTGATTTTGGTAAATTTATATTTTTCACACTCATAGTTTCAAGGTTTATAGTTTCTGATTTTATGTAATCTGAAACTTTTAACACTTTAAATCCTCCTATACTTTTAGGAACGTTCTGGCGAAGATCCTTTAAGATGTCTCTCATCTTTTCCATGCCTTTTGACCCTTCAAAACTAAAACTAATTGTTTTTTCCTTGTTAAATCCATATCTAATATATAAATCATTTAATACATCTATTAAAGTTTTATTTTTTTTTTGATAATAAGCTGCCATTTCGCAAATTAACATAGATGCAACTACAGCATCTTTATCTCTCACATATGTTCCTACTAAATATCCATAGCTCTCCTCAAATCCAAAAATAAATCTATGAATTTCATCTTTCATTTCAAGCTTTAAAATTTGTTCTCCTATATATTTAAATCCTGTTAAAACCTTTTCCACTTTACAGTTGTAGGCTTTAGCAATAACATCTATCATTGAACTAGACACAATTGTTCTTAATACTAATAAATTTTCAAGCAAAGTATTATTCAAAAGCAAAATGCCAACTTGATTCCCTGTCATTAACAAATAATCATTATCTTTATCTTTAACAGCAATTCCTACTCTGTCACTATCTGGATCAGTAGCTAAAATTAAATCTGATTTTTCTTTTTTAGCTAAATCGATTGCTAATTCAAGAGCTTCTTTTATTTCAGGATTAGGATACGGGCAAGTCTTAAAACTCTCATCGGGATTTTCCTGTTCTTTCACAACAGAAATATTTTTAACACCCTGAATATTTAATATTTTTCTTACTAATTTATTTCCAGCTCCATTTAAAGGAGTATAAACAACTTTTAAATTAGTATTTTTATAAACATTCTCATTAATACTCTGAGATTTAACATTTTTTAAGTATTTATCATAAAAATCTTTTTGAATTAATTTTATAATTCCAGTTTTAATCCCTTCATTAAAATTAATTGTTTTTATATCATTAAATATATCTAATTTTTGAATTTCATTATATACCTCATCTGCCAAAAAATCAGTCATTTGAGAACCATCTGAACCATAACATTTATATCCATTATATTTTGCAGGATTATGACTAGCAGTTATCATTATTCCCGCCTGGCATTTGTATTCTCTCACCGCAAATGATAAAACAGGTGTCGGTTGAAGTTCTTGTGTTATATATACCTTTATGCCATTTGCAGCTAAAACTGAAGCTGATTCTTTTGAAAATATATCAGATTTTTTTCTTGAATCAAAAGCAATAGCTACACTAGCAATTTTATATTTCTTTTTTAAATAATTAGCTAGCCCTTGTGTAACTTTTCTTATTGTATAAATATTAACCCTATTTGTACCAGCACCAATAATTCCTCTAAGACCAGCAGTTCCAAAGTCTAATTCTTTATAAAATCTTTCATATATTTCATTTTCATTTTCATTAATATAAATTAATTCAGAAATTAAATCTTTATCTTCTAAAGCATTTTCTACCCATAAGTTATATAATCTGTTAATAGACATTCACATTGCCTCCCATTTATATAAATTTAAAATCTTAATACCATAGTTTACCATATATATTCAAACATTTCAAAATGCTTTTATTTAGTATAAATTTGTCTTATTATTTAAAATTTTTTATATTTTCACTGCAAAACTATACATAAATATAAAATTTAGTTTATGTATTGACACTTTTATTAAGAAAATATATAATTCAATTACAATATTTTTATAGCTTTAAATTAAATAATATATTTATCTCCAATATTTAAAGCTATTTAAATAAAATAAATTATAAAGAAGGAATTGAAAATGAAAAAGAAATTTAAAAACAAACAACTATTCTCTTGGCTAATGGCAATATTTATGCTTGTTTCTATGCTTCCTATGGCTTGTATAAATAGCTTTGCTGAGGAAACAGAATCTCATGCTACAACTTTAAAAGTAGGTGATGAAATAACATTAGGATCTAAAAATATAGTATGGGTTGTAGCTTCTATTACTCAAGATTCGAACAGTAGTATAACAGAAGCGACTCTTATTACTAAAAAAAATTTGCCTGATAAAGTTTATCAAGATGGTCAAAGTACTCATTTTTTTCAAGTAACCAATAACCACTCCTCTGTGCCTTCTGGAAATATAGATTATGGATGGAGTTCTATTTCATCTTCAAGCACACCAAAAAAGAATACAGCAAAAAAAAGTTCCACAGCAAATTCCACAACAAATTCCACAACAACCACAAAAAAAAGTAACGCATATCAACTTCTTAATGCCAGTAAAATGCATGATAATATTCTAGGCTCAGCTAAAAATATTGCAATTGTTCAAAACAAAACTTTTACAGACCGTTACGGTGAAGTAAATAAAGAAGTAAATAAACATGCATCTTCAAATTTATCTACATACACAACTAATGATTCTATAGTATATCTTCCTTCATCGTCGCAAATTTTTGGTCCTAGTTTTAATACAACACAATTCGAAAGCGGCACTGTTACAGGTTCAGCTAACACAGGCCCTCAACTAGAATATTTTAAAAATATGAAAAATGCTGCTATTAAACAAAATATTTTAGATGCTGGATCTGAAGATTCTTGGTTAATTGATAGAAACTATAAAAATTCGCATTTCAAAATGACCGGAAAACATGATAAGATGTTAGATACAGCTCAAGCGGGAACAGCTCTAGCATTTAGACCACTTGTTACTATGGATGCTGAAAAATTAGTTTCATATTTATTACAAAACGCCGACAAAAAAACAGGAATTACAGTTAAAGCGATGAAAGGCCAGGTAACAACTTCTGGAGAACCAAATTCCAATTTAACAACTGATATGTCTGTAACTATAGACTGGAAAGACATGATTTTTATATTGAATAGCAATATTGATTATTCAAAAGATGCTAATAATCCAACCATTACTTATTCATGGGAACCACTTAACCCAGATTCAGGAAATATTAATGTTAAAAATAATGCCAGTAAAGCAGATTTAGAGGTGCAGTGCAATTTCGAGAAAAATGCAAAAATTAATAGTAATTCACATTTAGATATGAATTTAACTAAACAAGACGATAGCACTGTCATTAAGCAAAGCGATAATCAGCATATAGAGCCAACTAATACTTTAAAATTAAATTTAACCCCAATTTCAGATCAAAATAATTCCGTTGAAAATATAATAAATGAAAATGATTTAAATAATTTAGAATTACCCGTATTAAATGAAGGAAAAAACAATACTAAAGACGCTGTGGATATAGGAACGATTACTTTTACTTTTCTTCCTTGGACTAGTAAGATAAACTAACATAATTTTCATTAAAATAAAAATCTCCTTTTACTCTAGTAGAAGGGGAATTTTAATTTATTATATTAGTAGATTATATTTTTATTAAAACTAATCCTAAATTAAAATAGTCTAAAAATATAACAATAATTAAATCTAATCTAGAATTGCTTTCTTTTATTCTTAATATTTTTAATATTAATTTAAGATATTTCATTATAAACTTAAAATATAATATAAATTCATTGAATAATTTACATTATATGTTAAAATAAGATATTATATTTATTAAAAAGAAAGGGCTTTAAGTAATGGACATATTAAACTCTTTTATGGGACTCATGAATACTTTTAGTTTTTCGGATTTATTTGATGTTATTGTTGTAGCATTCATTATATATAGTTTAATAAAAATAACTAGAGAAACTAGAGCAGAACAACTATTAAAAGGAATTTTAATTTTAATATTTGTTTACATTTTAGCTTCTCAATTTAACTTAAAAATGCTTAGTACTATTTTAGATAGTGTTTTTCAGTTTGGAGTTATAGCTTTATTGGTTGTTTTTCAACCTGAACTTAGAAAAGCATTAGAACATATCGGGCGAAACAAAATAGGAGATTATTGGTCGTTTAATCAAAATAACGAAGAAAGCTACACAAAAATAATAAGGGCTGCTATAAACACTGTTACTAAATCTGCAATATATTTTAAAGAAAAAAAAATAGGTGCTTTAATTGTTTTTGAAAGAAAAACTAAAATAGGTGAAATAATAGATACTGGTACAATTATAAGAGCAAAGCCTTCTTTAGCTATTATAGGAAATATATTTTATAATAAAGCCCCTCTGCACGATGGCGCTATGATCTTAAAAGATGGTGTAATCATAGCAGCAGGTTGTATTCTTCCTTTAACACAAAAAGAGGATGTTCATCAAGATCTTGGAACAAGGCATAGAGCTGCTTTAGGGTTAAGTGAAGTTTCAGATGCTGTTATTGTAGTAGTTTCAGAAGAAACTGGTAATATTTCTTTAGTCGTTAATGGAATAATAAAAAGAAATTATAGCAGAGAAATGCTTTCACAAGAACTAGAAAAGCTCATCCTTTCAAAAAAATCAGAAAAAATAATATCAAAATTAAATTGGAGAAAGGATAAAAATATAAATGGAAAAAAATAATAGAAAACATATAAGCTTTTCTAATTTAATTTATAATAATAAAT
>CAYJNP010000039.1:0-5805 GCA_964371665.1 uncultured Eubacteriales bacterium
TGATTTTATATCCTCGAATGACATACCATTTGGATTACCATCATTATTCTCAATAAGATGATCAGCTCTATGCCTAGTCTTACAATCTCTACAATCCATAAGAGGATCTGAAAATCCGCCAATATGTCCTGAAGATTCCCATACCTTAGGATTCATAAGTATAGCAGAATCTAACCCTACATTATATTTACTTTCTTGAACAAATTTTTTATGCCAAGCTTTTTTGATATTATTTTTAAATTCAACACCTAAAGGGCCATAATCCCAAGTATTAGATAATCCGCCGTATATTTCAGAATTTGCAAATATGAATCCTCTGTTTTTACACAGTGATACTATTTTTTCCATGGTTTTTTCACTATTTTTTAACATTTAATCACCTTATTTAAACATAATATGTTTTAAAAAAATTATTATCAAACTCATAAAGCATCTTTTCTAGAAAGATTAATCCTTCCTTTATCATCAATTCCAGTGAATTTTACCATTATTTCATCATTAACACTTACAATATCAGAGACTTTTTCAACCCTTTTAACATCTAATTTAGATATATGACAAAGCCCTTCTTTGCCAGGTGCTATTTCAATAAAAGCCCCAAAATCCATTACTTTAACTACTCTGCCTCGATATATTTTACCTACTTCAGGATCATTTACAATGTTTTCAATTATTTTCATAGCTCTATTGCAATTTTCAATATCTGTTCCAGAAATAAACAACAAACCATTATCTTCAATATCTATTTTTACATCACATTCAGAAGATATTTTTTGAACAACTTTTCCCCCAGATCCAATAACTTCTCTTATTTTATCAACAGAAATATTCATAGAAAGCATTTTAGGCGCATATTTAGATAATTCTTTTCTTGGTTTATTAATAGTTTTAAGCATAATTTCATCCAATATATATATCCTTGCTTTATATGTCTTTTCTAAAGCTTCTTTTATAATTTCAGGAGTAAGACCATCTATTTTTAAATCCATTTGTATTGCGGTGATTCCTTTATGAGTTCCAGCAACCTTAAAATCCATATCACCAAAAAAATCTTCCAAACCTTGAATATCAACCATAGTCATAAATTTGTCACCTTCAGTGATGAGCCCACAAGATATTCCTGCAACTGGAGATTTAATTGGAACTCCAGCATCCATTAAAGCAAGTGTAGAAGCACATATTGCTCCTTGAGAAGTCGATCCATTAGAAGAAACTATCTCTGAAACCAATCTTATTGTATAAGGAAAATCTTCAACGTTTGGAATAACTGGAACTAAAGCTTTTTCAGCGAGTGCTCCATGTCCAATTTCACGACGACCAGGGCCTCTACTTGGGCGTGTTTCTCCAACAGAATAAGAAGGAAAATTGTAATGGTGCATATAACGCTTATATTCGTCATCATCAATACCATCTAAAAGTTGTTGTTCAGATACCGGTCCTAAAGTTGCAACAGTTAGAACTTGAGTTTGCCCTCTAGTAAATAGACCAGATCCATGAGTTCTTGGTAATAAAGAAACTTCTGAGTATAAAGGCCTAAGTTCATCCATTCCGCGACCATCAACGCGTTTTTGTTCATCAAGAAGCCAACGTCTTACTATGTTTTTCTGAGTTTTATAAATGCATTCATTAATTTTAGATTCCTCATCTGGATATGTATTGTTAAAATGTTTGTAGACCTTTTCATAGATAGGTTTTAATCTTTTTTCTCGAATAGTTTTATCGTTTGTATCTAAAGCAAATTTAAGATCTTCAGTTGCAAAATTTTTGATATTCTCAAACATTTCTTTATCTGGTTTTGTTTCATAATAATAAAATTTTTCTTTTCCAATTTCCTTTTGAATATTTTTAATGAATTCAATTATTGTTTGATTAATTTCATGACCTTTTAAAATTGCATTATACATGATTTCATTAGTAACTTCATTAGCACTAGCTTCTATCATAGCAACTAATTTTTCTGTTGAGGCTACTGTAACAGCCATTTCAGAAACTTTCCTTTGCTCTGAATTAGGATTAATTATATATTCTCCGTCTAAATATCCAATATTAACTCCAGAGATAGGTCCATTCCATGGAATATCAGAAATAGAAATGGCTATAGATGTTCCTATCATAGCAGCGATTTCAGGTGAACAATCAGGATCTACACACATAACCGTGCAAACAACAGAAACATCATTTCTCATATCCTTTGGAAATAAAGGGCGAATTGGTCTATCGATGACTCTCGAAGCTAATATAGCCTTTTCAGTAGGACGACCTTCTCTTTTAGAATATGAACCAGGAATTTTTCCAACAGAATAAAGTTTTTCTTCAAAATCAACAGATAATGGAAAAAAATCGATGCCATCTCTTGGTTTTGTTGATGCCGTGACAGCGACATTAACTACAGTTTCTCCATATTTCACAAAACAAGATCCATTTGCAAGTTGAGCTATTTTTCCAGTTTCAATGATCAAAGGGAGTCCTGCGATATCTGTTTTAAATACTTTAAATTTTTCAAACATTAATATTCCTCCAAATATTGTAGAACACCTGTAGATTTAGCAATAAAACTAATATTTAATATAAATTTCACATAAATATTTGTTTCACTGCTAAGAAAAAACAGAGCTCTAATTTTTTAAATAAAATTTATTATATAGCTACAGGCAAGCGATTAGCTCACTTGCCCATATTTTTATAATTATTTACGTATACCTAGCTTAGATATTATAGAACGATATCTTTCAATATCAGATTTCATTAAATAATTAAGAAGGTTTCTTCTTTTACCAACCATTTTTAAAAGCCCACGGCGAGAGTGATGATCTTTCTTATGAATTTTTAAGTGTTCGGTTAAATCATTAATCCTTTTAGTTAAGAGAGCAATTTGAACTTCAGGAGAGCCAGTATCTCCTTCGTGTTTTGAATATTGTTGAATCAATTTTATTTTTTCTTGTTTTAACATTTTAAATTCCACCTTTTATATCAATTTCCATCAATCTTAGTAATAGGGAAGTGGATACACCTAATTAAGGATTATACCCTCAACGAAGAAAGAGGCTTATAGATAAATATTATAGCATAACTTTTTAATATTGTAAATATTACTAATATTTAAATACAATTTAAATGGATTAACTATGTTATTAATAAAAATACCCACTTAGCCGTATAGTGCTCTCCATAACCTGCCTACGTAAATAGCAGGTGGGTACTTTCCTGTTGGTTTTACGATCCCTTCATCCATAAAACATGGGAGGTCTTCAGTCCATCAGCAGAGATAAGTTCCCGAAGATAAAGTTGTAGGGTTATACAAGCACAGTCCGCGAACTAAGCAGGAGTTTGTTTATTATTTCAAATTCTATCTAAATCTATTAATTATTATTAGTTTCTTGATCTAATTCATCCATTTCTTCAAAACGAGTTTCAAATAAATTAGCGATCTTATCTAATAAATCTGTATCTTCTACTTCAATTAATAATTTTTCTCCTTTTTCTTCAACCTCTTGAAAAATGAAATAGGTTGCGCTAAAATCTAAAGATTTATCTGGAGATTCAAAATTTGGTAATAGAGCATAAAATGTTCCTTCGTCATTATCTATCACATCTAAAATTTCAAATTCATGTTCAGTTCCTTCGTCGTCCACAAGAGTTATTATATCTGAATCAAATTCTCTTTCATTATCTAAAGACATCTTCAACTCCCTTTCTTTCATTCTTTATTATATAATAATTTTACACCTAGCTTTATTATAAGTCAAGTATAACAACAAATTAAATTAAGGTATAATAGTATGAAAAACACAAATAAAAAGTGTTGATTTTTTATTTATGGTATGGTAATATAATTGTTATTGAAGTTATGCTGATGTGGTGGAATAGGCAGACACAAGGGACTTAAAATCCCTCGGTAGTGATATCGTGCCGGTTCAAGTCCGGCCATCAGCACCATAAAAACAATTTTGATGCAAATTATGTGTCAAGATTGTTTTTTTTAGTATACATTATCTACAGTTATGAGGAAAGGTTGTACAAATACAATGAAACAAAAAAATATAAAGCTATATAATATAATATTTCCTATTTGGTTTATTATAATTTTTCCACTAACATGGCCAATTATAATATTTCTTAATTTAGGGATTGATTCTTTGATTATCTATTTTAGTATGAAAAAATATAAAATAGATGATATTAATACAATATATTGTAAAACTATAGTTAAAATTGTATGTTTTGGTTTTTTAGCAGATGTTATCGGTGGTGTGGTTATGGCAATACCTGAAATTTTTTTTATGGCAATACCTGAATTTTTTTACACATATTATCCAGAATTTATTGAGTTTAGATGGGCGGTTACATATAATCCGTTTGAAAATATAAAGTCTTTAGTGTGGGTGCTCATGTCTATGATGATATCTTCGGTTTTAATTTATATTCTGAATTATAAATGGACTTTCAAATATATTGAAATTGATAATATTATTAAAAAGAAATTATCACTAATACTTGCAATCACAACAACTCCTATTTTATTTTTATTACCTACAAATTGGTTTTTTTAAATTCCAAAAATATGAATAACTTTTACTAATGATTAAGTCATGAAAAATAAATTAGAATTTTATGTGTCGTTTAATTTTGACAAAAACTAGATTTATATATTATAATGAAAATTTAAAAGATATTAATAAATATATTTGTAGGTGATGTGTTTATGAATGTTTTAATTGTTGGATGCGGAAATCTTGGAAGTAGGCTTGCTGATACTATGTGTTATCATGGGCATAGTGTTTCTATTATAGATGCAGAAGAAGATGCTTTTAAAAGACTTAGTGATGATTTTGATGGAATGACAGTAGTTGGAATGGCAATGGATTTGGATGTGTTAAAAAGTGCAGGAGTTGAAGGTTGTGATTCAGTTGCTGTAGTAACTTCTGATGATAATCTTAATATAACTGTATCGCAAATAGTTAGAGAGTTTTTTGGAATAAAAAATGTTGTTGCAAGAATTACTGATCCTGCTAGAGAAAGAGTTTTTAAAGAGTTTGGATTAAAGACAATATCTCAGACAAAACTTTCTTCCCGTGCGATTTTTTCTGCTCTAACTAATTCTTTATCTGAAATACAAATAAATATGGGATCCTCTACTGTTGGATTTTATTTAAAGGATGTAGAAACATTTTTAATAGGAAGAAGTTTAGATACTGTGCCTGTACGATCTGGAGAAATTATTATGGGATCAATGAATGAAAATGGAAAGATAAAGCTATATGACGGAAGACAAAAAATTGTATTAAATCCGACTGATAAAATAATATATAATAAATTAATAAATTAATAGTATGCTGGGTTGAAATGAGGGGATATTTTGAGAGTTTTAATTATTGGTGGTGGAAAAATAGGATATTTCCTTACTAAAAACATGATAGAGTTAAATTATAAAGTTAAGCTTATTGAAAAAAATAAAAAAGAATGTTTGAAAATAGCAAATAATTTGGATGCAGAAATCATTTGTGGAGATGGAACTAAGGTTGAAGATCTTGTAGAAGCTGGTGTTGCAAAAGCAGATTATTTTATAGCAGTTACCGGAAAAGATCAAGATAACTTGGTTGCATCTCAATTAGCAAAAGAAAAATTTGATGTTAAAAAAGTTATTGCTAGGGCTAATAACCCTAAAAATTTAGGCATTTTAAGAAAATTAGGAGTTGATAATGCTATTAGTAGTACTGATATTATTACTAAGCTTATTGAGCAGGAAGTTGAAAGTGATAAACAACAGCTAGTTGCA
Source organism: uncultured Eubacteriales bacterium (assembly GCA_964371665.1). Taxonomy (GTDB): domain Bacteria; phylum Bacillota; class Clostridia; order Oscillospirales; family Acutalibacteraceae; genus CAYJNP01. The sequence continues at coordinate 5,777 of CAYJNP010000039.1, forward strand.
ACTCTTAATAAAGGAGAAGCAACTATAAC
>CAYJNP010000039.1:5815-6732 GCA_964371665.1 uncultured Eubacteriales bacterium
CCTATTTTCTCTATTGTTGTTGGAGAGGCATTAAAAAATATTAGTTTACCAAAATCATCTCTAATAATTTCCATTATTAGAGATGATGAGCTTGTGATTCCAAATGGAAATACTGTTATTGAAGATGAAGATAAAGTAATTGCTGTTTGTAAACATGGTAAACAAAGAGAATTAATAAAACTATTTAGTTAGGTTAATTTTAAACATATTTTATGGAGGAAATACCCTTGAAATTGAGTAATATAATAAATAATTTAGAATATTCTTTTATAAATGGAAATATAGATATAAATATAAATGATGTTGTATATGATTCAAGAAAAGTTACTTTGGGATGTATGTTTGTGTGTTTAAGAGGAGCAAAGTTTGATGGACATAATTTTATTGATCAAGCAATAAAAAATGGTGCAGTTGTAATTGTTTGTGAAGAAAAAATAGAAAATATTAAGGTAACTTCTATTGTCGTTAAAAATACTAGATGTGCATTATCGGCTATTGCTGCTAATTTTTTTGATAATCCTGCTTCAAAACTTATTACTATTGGCATAACTGGCACAAAGGGGAAAACAACAACAACTTATATGATAAAAGATATTCTTGAAACATCAGGAATAAAAACTGGGGTTATAGGAACGATAGGAGCTTTTATTGGGAAAGATATTATAAAAACTAATAATACTACACCTGAATCTTATGAAATACAAAAATATATGAGTCTCATGGTAAATACTGGGTGCCACGCTGTTGTTATGGAAGTTTCTTCACTAGGGTTAAAGTGGCATAGAACAGATTCTTTTATTTTTGATTATGGTATATTTATGAATTTATCTCCTGATCATATTGGGCAAGATGAACATGATAATTTGAAAGAATATATCGAGTGTAAATCAAAGTTATTTAAAAATTGTAAAAAAGGC
>CAYJNP010000040.1:0-6698 GCA_964371665.1 uncultured Eubacteriales bacterium
CTTTTTGACGAAATAGAAAAAGCACACTATGATATATTTAATATTTTACTTCAAATATTAGAAGATGGAAGATTGAGTGATGCTCATGGAAGATATGTGAATTTTAAAAATACAATTATAATTATGACATCTAATGTAGGCGCAAGATATATTAGTAATACAACTAATTTAGGATTTAGAAATGAAGATAAAGAATCTGATTTTGAAAGGGTAAAAGATATAGTAATATCTGAATTAAAAAATATATTTAAACCCGAGTTTTTAAATAGAATAGACGATATAGTAGTATTTGATGAATTAAATGATAACGATATAAAAAATATAACAATAAAAATGCTTGATATATTAAAAAATAGACTTAAAAAATTAGGAATAAATTTAAATTTTACAAAACAAGCGATTAAAATGATCTCAAAAGAAGGTACAAATAAAACTTATGGAGCAAGGCCATTGAGAAAAGTTATTCAAACTAAAATAGAAGATCCGCTATCTGATTATATACTAAGAAACCAAATTATCAATTCAGAAAATTTAATTTGTAATTACAAAAATGAAGATTTTGTAATAGAAAAAATATTAAATAATAATTAATTCTTTAGTTACATTAGTTAAATTTTCAAAACCAGATTCATTTACTAATATCATATCTTCAATTCTAACTCCAAATTTATTATTAATATATATTCCAGGCTCAACTGTCATAATCATATATGGAGATAAATTTATTTCACAGTTGCATGAAAAATATGGAGATTCGTGAATTTCAATTCCTAAACTGTGTCCAGTAGAGTGTCCAAAATTCTTTTTGTATCCGTTTGAAGATATTATGTCACGAGCTATTTTGTCAATATTAGAACATTTAACTCCTGGAGCAATAGCATTTATTGCTGAGTTTTGAGCATTTAAAACAATATTATAAATTTTTTTCTGTTCATCATTTACATTAGAAATGGCTATTGTTCTAGTCATATCACAGTTGTATCCATTATAAACAGAACCTATATCTATAGTGACAAAATCTCCTTTTTGTATTATTTTGTCAGAAGGAGTACCATGAGGGGCAGATGTTCTATTTCCCGATACAACAATTAGATCAAAAGCTATTTTTTCAGCACCTATTTTTCTCATATAAAATTCAAGATCAAAAGCAATTTCCTTTTCGGAAATACCCACATTAATTTTATTAATAATATGATTAAACGCTTCTTCTGTTATTTTTTGCGATATCTTAATGGAGTTTATTTCATCTTGTGATTTTATCATTCTAAGATTTCTAATGCTAGTATCTAAAGTTTCACTTGAATCACAAATTACATTGTTAGATTCAAATATTGATTTTAGATTTTTAAATTCCGATAATAAAATAGAATGTTCAAAAAATACACCATTTATATTATTTTCTTTTATTAATTTTGCTAAATTATCTTTTATATTATCTAATAAAATAATTTCACAATTTTTAACATTAACTTTTGCCGCTTCAATATATCTAAAATCTACTAAAAAATAAGAAGTGTTTTTAGTAATAAATAAATATCCCCAAGAAGAGTTAAATTCAGTGAAATATTTTCTGTTAATTTTAGATACAATAATTGCAGAGTTTATCTTAGAATCATTATTAAACAATTTATTTTGAATTTTAGAAATTCTATCCATAATAATCTCCTATATTAATTTTTTTATTGCCTCTAATGCGAGAAAGTATCCTATTTTTCCAAATCCAGAAATTTGTCCTATACACACATCTGCTATAACAGATGTGTGTCGAAATTTTTCTCTAGTGTAAATATTAGACATATGAACTTCTATAAATGGTATACGTACAGATAAAATAGCATCTCTTAAAGCATAACTATAATGAGCGAGCGCACCTGCATTTATTATTACTCCGTTAAAATTCCCTTTAGTTTCATGAATTTTATCAATTAATGCTCCTTCCCAATTAGATTGAAAAATCTTAGCATTAATTCCTAATTTATTAGCATAATCAATAGTTTGCAGTTTTATATTTTCAGCAGTTTCAATTCCATATATGTTTTTTTCTCTTATACCAACTAAATTTAAGTTAGGCCCTAAAAGCACTAAAATTTTTTTATTTTTCAAAATAATTCTCTCCATTTTTATAAAATGTTCTTTTTGATCTAATTTTATTTTCAAATTTTCTTTTAATTATTGTACCTATAGTTTGTTTTTCTGGCTTTGGAACTAATAAAACCGATTTCATCCCTAATAAATTAGCTCCTAAAATATCTGTGAAAATTTGATCTCCAACTACTAATATATTGTTTTTTTTAGTTTTCAATAATTTTTTGCCGCTTAAAAACCCTAAAAATAAAGGTTTACATGCAAAAGATATAAAAGGTAATTTGAGTTGTTGAGCAAAAGGCTTAACTCTTTTTTTAAAATTATTAGATATAATAACAATCTTAATATTATGGATGTTCAAATATGTTAACCATTCTTTAACTCCATCAAAAGGATCTTGGCATCCAGGTAATGCTAGAGTATTATCTACATCTAAAAGAATAGCTTTTATACTTAGTTTATTTAAAAGATTCATATTAATATCTGTAACACCATCAATAAATACAGTAGGCATGAATAACGACATAAATTGTTTATTCCTTTCAAAAAACAAAATAGTGAGCTTTAGCCCACTATTTGAATAATTATTTAAATTTACGTTTACGAGCTGCTTCAGATTTCTTTTTACGTTTCACCGAAGGCTTTTCATAAGCCTCTCTTTTTTTTACCTCTGCAATAACACCAGCTCTAGCACATTGCTTTTTAAATCTTCTAAGAGCATTGTCTAAAGATTCATTATCTTTTATTTTAATCTCAGCCATCTATTTCCCTCCCATCTGCTGAAAAGCATGGGTATTATTTTCACACTACAGAAACAATTATACAATAAATTTTACTTTTATGTCAATTAATTTTATATAAATAAACTTTCACAACTTTTAAATTAATAATTAAGTATATCTTTTTGTAGTTGATCTACCATATCTAATTTTTCCCAAGCAACATTTAAATCTTCTCTGCCCATATGTCCATAAGCTGCTAAATCTTTGTATTTTGTTTCTTTTAATTTAAGTTTTTTGATTATTGCAGATGGCCTTAAATCAAAATTATTTTTAATTAAATTTATAAGCTGATTATTAGAATATTTAGAAGTTCCAAAAGTGTTTATCATTATAGATACAGGGTTAGCAATTCCAATTGCATAAGCTATTTGTATTTCGCATTTTTTACAAAATTTTGCTGCAACTATATTTTTAGCAACGTATCTTGCGGCATATGCAGCTGATCGGTCGACCTTTGTAGGATCTTTGCCGGAAAATGCTCCACCACCATGCCTAGAATACCCACCATAAGTATCAACTATAATTTTTCGTCCAGTTAATCCAGAATCTCCAACAGGACCGCCTATAACAAAACGCCCGGTTGGATTAATGTATATTTTTGTTTCAGAATCTATTAATTCTAAGGGGATTGTAGGATTTATAACATAATTTAAAATATCTTTTCTTATTTGATCTAAATTAATATTTTCTGAATGTTGAGTAGACAAAACTATAGTATCTACTCTAATAGGATAATTGTCATTATATTCTATTGTAACTTGGGTTTTTCCGTCTGGTTTTAAATAAGAGAGAATATTATTTTTTCTAACTTGTGCCAATTTTTTTGCAAGTTTGTGGGCCAACAAAATAGAAAGGGGCATGAATTCAGGAGTTTCGTCGCAAGCAAATCCAAACATTATTCCTTGGTCTCCAGCACCTATTTTATTTTCATCTGATGTAATACCTTGTCTTTTTTCAAGAGACATATTGACTCCTCTAGCGATATCAGGAGACTGGGCATCAATTGATAACATTACTGCACAAGTGTTCCCATTAAATCCAGAACAAGAATTATCATAACCTATATCATTAATAACGTTTCTAGCAATAGATGTAACATCTACATAGCAATTGGTTGATATTTCTCCCATTACATGTATAATACCAGTTGTAGCAGTGACTTCACAGGCAACATGAGCTTCAGGATCTTTGAGTAATATATGATCCAAAATGGCATCTGAAATTTGGTCGCACATTTTATCTGGATGCCCTTCTGTTACTGATTCAGATGTAAAAAAATGTTTATTCATAGCAAAATCCTCCTAAAAATTACAATAAAATTCTATAAATATATTTATATATATTTGTAGATTATGTTATTACGATTTTATTTTACAAATAATACCAAATTATACAAATTGATTTTATCATAAAAAAAATATATAGTAAAGATAATATAATAAAAATTGTACTAAATAACTTTATGAAATTAGAGTATATTTTAATTGCTTATTTCTTGATATAAGGTGTAAAATTTAATATACTTTTAAATATATTATATAAAATGAATCAAAATTTAATAATCAATAAAGATTTTATATACTGTAACTAAATAGAAAGGAATATTTATGGAAAAAATAAAAGTTAAAGTTCCTGCAAAAATTAATTTGGCATTGAATATATTGGGGAAACGTGATGATGAATATCATTTAGTAGAAATGGTAATGCAAACTGTTAGTTTATATGATACTATTGAAATTAGAATTAACAATGGAGAAAATATAAATTTAAATTCAAATATAGAAATTATTTCAGATATAACAAAAAATACAGCATATAAAGCATCGCTTGAATTTTTTAAATATACAAATATTACTAATCCTGGAATTATAATAAATATAAATAAAAAAATTCCTATACAATCAGGTCTTGCAGGAGGAAGTGCTGATGCAGCAGGAATTATTATTGGATTAAATGAAATTTTAAAAACTAATTTAAAAAGAAAAGATTTAATCGAAATAGGAAAAAAAATAGGGGCAGATGTACCATTTTGTATAATTGGTTCTACAATGATTTCTAGAGGAATAGGAACGGAACTAAAAGAACTAAAAGAAATGCCAAAATGTTATTTTGTAATATCAAAACCTAAAGAAGGAATATCTACAAAAAAAGCTTATGAAAAATTTGATTCAAGTAATTATTTTAAATTTATGAATATGAATATTCACGATTTAGTAGAAGCGATTGATGCTGGAAATTTAAATGATATTAGTTTAAAAATATTTAATAGTTTTGAAAAAATTTGCAATTTAAGCGAAGTAGAAAAAATTAAAGAGCTAATGAAAAAATTAGGGGCATTAAATTCTTGTATGAGTGGGAGTGGATCTGCTGTATTTGGGATTTTTTCTAAAATAGATGTTGCTGAGAAATGTTGTTTTGAAATAAAAAAGTTATATAAAGATACTTTTTTATGTACTCCTGTTTGTGGTCCTATTATTGAAATTTAGAGTTTTTGAATATTATATGTAAATCTTGCCAATAATTTTTTATTATATAATTAATTGAAAGGCAAGGTTTTTTATTATGAAGACTATAGAAAAAGCTGTTATCTTAGGATTTGTTTTAACATTATTACTATCAATAACAAAATTTAGCTCGCATTGTGCCAATATTGAAAATAAAGTTTTAAGGCTTCACATTTTAGCAAATTCAAATTCACAGGAAGATCAAAATTTAAAGTTAAAAATTAGAGATAAAGTAATTGAATATGCAAGCGACGAGTTTACAGATATAATAGATAAAAATGATGCTAAAAAATTTACTTATGAAAATATAAATACCATTCAAAAAATTGCTCAAGAAGAAGTTTATAATAATGGATATAATTATCCTGTATATTTAGAATTAATTAATACTAATTTTAATACTAGAAAATATAAGGAAGTTACCTTACCTGCTGGAAATTATGATGCGCTTAGGATAATAATTGGAAATGGAAAAGGAGAAAATTGGTGGTGTGTTATGTTTCCTCCAATGTGTTTACCTGCAGCTAGAGAATCAGAAGAGCTAGAGGATATATTAAATGATTCAGAAATAAACATTGTAACAGATAGTGAAAAATATGAAATTAGATTTAAAGTTGTAGAGTATTTTGAAAAAATAAAAAATATTATTGCATAATGAGGGAACAGTATGGCTAAAGAAATAGAAAATGGAAACTTAAATTTGATAATTGGAAGATCTGGAAGTGGAAAATCTTTTTATATAAATCAAAAATTGAAAGAATTGTGTTTAAAAAACAAGTCAGAAATATTATTGATAGTTCCAGAAAATTATTTGTTTGAACGTGAGAAATCTATTTTAAATTTTATTGGAGCTAAATATAATAATAAAATAACAGTCTTAAGTTTTAATAGATTTTCAGAATTTATATTTAGAAAAATTGGTGGAATATCTAAACTGAAAATTAATGATTTAAAAAGAAATATTTTTTTGAAATTAGCTGCAGAACAATATGCTACAAAACTAAAATTATATTGTTTAAAAACAGGAACTAATGAACTTGTAAAAACAATGATATCATTATTAAAAGAGTTTAAAATTAATGAAATTACACATTCTATGATTAAGAATTCTTTAACTCAGATTCAAAATGATATACTTAAAAATAAAATTTTTGATATTATTAAAATATTTGAAAATTATGATAAAATTTTAGGAAAAAATTTAATAGATCCGTTAGACGATTTAACTATACTTTCAAGTATACTTGGAGAGATTAATTTTTTTAAGGGACATACTGTATTTATAGATGAATTTGATGAATTCACACCTCAAGAATATAAAATATTA
>CAYJNP010000041.1:0-6443 GCA_964371665.1 uncultured Eubacteriales bacterium
CTATATCAAGAACAGCTAATTTAGAGAAAATATAATTTAAGGAGATTTTAATGAAAATTATATTTGCAGGAGGAGGAACTGCTGGACATATTAATCCAGCTATAGCGATAGCTCAATATATTAAAAATATAGAATCTAGTGCTGAGATTTTGTATGTAGGTGCAAAAGGAGGTATGGAGGAAAATTTAGTAGAAAAAGCAGGGTTAAACTTTGTAGGAATAAAAATATCTGGTTTTTGTAGAGATATAAGTTTAAAATCCTTAAAAAAAAATATAATTACTACAAAAAGAATAATGACTTCTAGCTATGAATCTAGAAAAGTGATCAATCAATTTAAACCAGATATATGTGTTGGTACGGGTGGATATGTTAGTGGACCTATACTTAGAGTTGCACCTAAAATGAGGGTACCAATTGTTATACATGAACAAAATGCATTTCCTGGAGTAACTACAAAAATTTTGTCTAAATATGCGAAAAAAATAATGATTGCTATGCCAGAAGCTAGAAATCATATAAAAAGTGATGTAGATATAGTTAATACAGGAAACCCTATTAGAGAATCTATATTAAAAGCAGATAAGAAAAATTCAAGAGATAAGTTACGTTTAGATAATAGACCGGTTATTTTGTCTTTTGGAGGAAGTTTAGGATCAAAAGCAATTAATGAAGCTGTTTTAGATTTAATATTATTTGATAAACAACAAAAATATCAATTTATACATGCTTATGGTCAATATGGAAAATGGTTTCCAGAATTATTATTAAATAAGGGAGTAGATATAAATAAACAAAAGAATTTAAATATATTTGAATATATTAATAATATGGAAACTTGTTTGTTAGCGGCTGATCTTTGTATATGTAGAGCTGGGGCTATTTCAATAAGTGAAATACAAGCAGCAGCTAAACCAGCAATTTTAATACCATCTCCAAATGTAGCTGAGAATCATCAATATCACAATGCAATGGCTCTTGTTAATAAAAATGCGGCATCTATTATAGAAGAAAAGAACCTGAGTGGGGATAAACTTATTGAAATTGTTGAAGGATTAATAAAAAATGATAGTAAAATTAGTATGTATAAGAAAAATCTTAAAAAAATGGCAATTTTAGATGCTAACCAGAGGATATATTCAATTATAAAATCTATTTTAGATAATCAAAAATAGTATTATCACAACCTAAACATCTATGCATAGTATATAAAGTAATTTCTTTATATTTTTAATTTTAAGAGGGTGTTTTAGGGTGGGAAAATTCATAATACAGGGGGGAAAAAAACTAGAAGGAGAAATATTTGTACATGGTGCAAAAAATAGTGTATTACCAATATTAGCATCTACTATTTGTGCTAAGGGTGAGAGCGTGATACATAATTGCCCAAAACTTTCTGATGTTGAATCTACAATTAAGATATTAAAATACTTAGGTGCAAAAATAACTAGAAAAAATGATACGTTGATAGTTAATACAAATGAAATATATAGGAATGATATACCTGATTTTTTGATGAGAGAAATGAGATCTTCTATTATATTTTTGGGAGCTTTAATTTCTAGATTTAAACAAGCAAAGCTCTCGTTTCCTGGAGGCTGTGAATTAGGGCCAAGACCTATAGATTTACATTTAAAAGCACTGGAACAAATGGGATTGTGTATAGATGAGTATCATGGAGTTTTAGATTGTATAGTTAAAGATAGATTATCTGGAACTAAAATATCATTATCTTTTCCAAGTGTGGGTGCAACTGAAAATATTATGATAGCGGCTACTTTATCTTCTGGAACAACTGTAATTAGTAATGCTGCGAGAGAGCCTGAAATTTGTGATTTATCAGCATATTTAATAAAATGTGGAGCAAAGATTTATGGTGCAGGAGAAGGAACTATTACAATAGAAGGCGTAGAAAAATTATATCCAGCTGAGCACACTATTATACCTGATAGAATTGCTGTAGCTACCTTTATGTCTGCTGCTGCTATTACTGGAGGACATATAATAATAAATGGAATAAATTCATCTCATTTAGAAGCGATATTATCTGTTTTTGAAGAAACTGGTTGCAGAATAAATTTTGACAAAAGAAATATAACAATAAATTGTATAAAAAAAATTAATCCAATAAAAATAGTTAGAACTATGCCATATCCAGGATTCCCAACTGATTCTCAGGCTCCTATTATGGCAATGCTTACAGTAGCTTCTGGCACAAGTGTGTTTATTGAAAATATATTTGAGAGTAGATATAAACATGTTGGAGAGCTTTCTAGAATGGGAGCTAAGATAAAGGTTAATAGTAGAGTAGCTGTTATTGAAGGAGTAGATAATCTTTCAGGAGCTAATGTCAAAGCCGATGATCTTAGGGGAGGAGCTGCATTAATAGTTGCTGGATTAGCAGCTGATGGAATGACGAAGATAAGTAATATAAATTATATAGATAGAGGATATGAAAAAATAGAAGAAACGTTAAATTTAGTAGGTGCAAAAATAAAAAGGATATGATAAATTATGGCTAAAAATAAAAAATCAGGAAATAATTTTAAAATAAAATTTAAATTATCAATATTTTACATTTTTATATTTTTAATTATTGTTGGAACAGGGCTTATAGTATCGTCTACAACTCTTTTTAAAATAGAGGATATTTTAGTTGAAGGGGAGAGTAGATATGGCGATAATGATATTATTAAGAGCAGTAATATACACAATGGAGAAAATTTATTTTTTGTTAAAATCAAGAAAATTCAGGAGACAATACAATATGAATTTCCTTATATAGGGGAAGTTGAGATAAAGAAAAAAATCCCTAATAAAGTTATTATATGTGTAGAAGAAAAATCTCCAATAGTGGAAATTGAATATAATGAACAGTATTTACTAGTTAATAAAAACAGAAAAATTGTTGATATTACAAATAAAAAAGTAGATAATATTTGTTTGATCAGAGGGATTAATATTGAAAATCCAGAGAAAGGTCGGAATATAAAATTTAAAAATGAAGAAACAGAATTTTTGTCAGAAGAAATTATAAATACAGTTAAAAAACATGAAATTGATAAAATTGATTTAATAGATATATCAAATCCAATGCATATTTATATGGATTATGATAAAAGGATAAAATTAGAACTAGGTTCTTTTGAAAATTTAGATTATAAAATTAAAACTGCATCAGTGATTCTTAAAGATAAGTTAAATGATAATGACAAGGGCACATTAGATTTAACTTTATCATGTACAGATAATAAAAGCTATTTTAATCAAATATATGATATTATTTTATAATTTTTTTAATTTAGTTATTGAAATTTTTTTTAAAAAATGTTAAAATGACAGATGATATAAAATCGTATTGTATAATATTTTTAAATGTTTTTGATATACATTTTAAATGGGAGGAAATAAAATGCCCTTTGAATTAGAGAATGATTTTGATAATATTGTTCAGATAAAGGTTATAGGAGTCGGTGGGGGCGGAGGAAATGCTTTAGATAGAATGGTGCAAGTCGGAGTAAAGTGTGTTGAGTTTATTTCTGTTAATACTGATAGACAAGCTCTTTTAAGATCTAAAGCTAGCCATAAGATACAAATAGGAGAAAAAATAACTCATGGAAAAGGTGCAGGATCAAAACCAGACATGGGTCAGAAATCTGCTGAAGAAAGTCGAGAAGATATAGCGGCTGCACTTAAAGGAACTGATATGGTGTTTATTACAGCAGGAATGGGTGGTGGAACTGGAACTGGTGCTGCACCGATTGTTGCTGAAATTGCAAGAGAAATGGGTATATTGACAATAGGAATAGTAACTAAGCCGTTTGCTTTTGAAGGAAGAAGAAGGATGGAACAGGCTGAAAATGGGATATTAGCTTTAAGAGAAAATGTAGATTCTCTTGTTGTTATTCCAAATGAACGCTTGAAATATGCAAGTGAACAAAGGATAACATTAGTAAATGCGTTTGCTGTTGCAGATGATGTTTTGAGGCAAGGGGTTCAAAGTATATCTGATTTAATTTTAGTACCGGGCTTAGTTAATCTTGATTTTGCTGATGTAACAACTGTTATGAAAGATGCAGGATACGCACATATGGGTGTTGGAAGAGCAAATGGAAAAGATAAAGCAGAAATTGCAGCAAATATGGCTATATCTAGTCCTTTGTTAGAAACAGCTATTAATGGTGCTACTGGTGTTATTATAAATATAACATCTTCTGCAGATGTTGGTCTTGATGAAATAGAAACGGCATCTATGATGATATCAGAGCAAGCTGATTCAGAGGCAGATATAATTTGGGGAGCAGCTTTTGATGAGAATATGGAAGATGAGATGAGTGTTACTGTTATTGCGACTGGATTTGATACTAGAGATAAATCTAATTCAGCATTGACATCTTCACATAAATTATATCATAGAAAAAAAGAAACAATAGTTGATGATATTAAAAACGCCAAACATGAAAAAGATATAAATGATGTTAAAAATTTGTCGGAACCTATTAAATTAGAGGATGTAGTTGATGAAGATGATGCTTTTTATGATATAATGTCTATATTTAGTAAAAAATAGTAGTTGTTTGTATTTTTATATATTTAAAAATTTTTTATGTTTTTGATACAATTAAAACACATTGCATAATTGGTGGCAATGTGTTTTTTACTTGTTTTAAATTAATTTAGGTATAATACCTATTTATCATTGGGTTCAATTAATCCATATGAACCATTTTTACGTTTATAAATAAGATTAATTTCACCAGATTCAATATTTCTAAACATATAAAATTGATGATGAATTAAGTTCATTTGTAAGATCGCTTCTTCTATATCTAATGGTTTTATAGGGAATTTTTTTGATTTTACAATATTATAATTGGACTCTTCTTCCTTTTCTTCAATAGGTTCATTTGATAAATATTTTGAAAGAGAATCCGATTTTATTTTTTTAATAAGTTTAGTTTTATTTTTTCTAATTTGTCTACTTAACATATCTACTACATTATCTAATGCTTCGTTCATTTCTGGTTTACTACTTTCTGCTCTATAAACCAAACCGTTGTGTCGAATTGTTATTTCAACAGTTTGATATTTTTTTTCTACAGTTACGATAACTTCAGCTTTTGTATCAATATTAAATATTCGATCGAATTTAGAGAGCTTTTTGTTTACTCTTTCTTTGAAATTATCTTTCACATGAACTTTTCTACTAGAAATTATAATATTCATAATTTTATCCTCCAAAAATTATTAGTATAATAAAAAATTTACTGAGTATTGTTTACGTATGAAGTGTACCATAATTTATAAAAAAAGAAAAGGAATAAATATATAAAATAAATATATTATAACTTATAATATATTTACTTTACGATTTATTTAATATATAATATACAAAAAATATTAAATAAAAACAAAGGGAGCGTTTCTATGAGTTTAAATTTGTTAACTGATACAGTAGAAATAAAAAAAAGGCTCAAGAAAGTTTTGGAAATATTGGTTTATAATGAAATTACAAAACCAATTACACCTAAAAAATTTAAAAATATAATAGAAGGACTAGGTTTATATTTTTCTGATCTTACATTAATATTGTTAAATAATGATAATAAAATACCTGAAAAATATATAAATGAACTTTTAAAGTTAAATATTGGAGAACCAAATTTAAGTTTTGAAGAAAGCAAGTCTATTTTAGAAAAAGAATATCAATCATCTATTTCTGAAATTTTTTTGGATTTTTCGGAAGAGGAAATTTGCGGTTGTTCCTTGTTTAAATCATATAAAGCAGTATTAAAAAATGGATCTAAACAAGTTATAGTAAAAATAAAGGATCCATCTATAAATAATGTTATTTTTGAAGATATTGAACTAATAAAAAAAGCATTAAATGTTTTAAGAATTTCAAAAGTAGGGGAAGAAGATATTGATTTAGAAGAATTTTTTGATCAGTTAATAGAATTAGTAAAATATAAATTAAATTTTTTGAATGAAATAGAAAACTATAATAAATTTAATAAGTTAAATTCTTCATTAGAAAATATTCAATGTATTAATATTTATGAACAATATTGTACACCTAATGTAATGGTAAGTGATTATATAGTTGATACACCTTTATCTGAAAAAAAATTAATTGAAGAATTAGAATACAATTTAGAAAATGTATCCAAAAAAGTATGTGAAAATTATACACAACAAATTGTAAAAACAGGTTGTTTTAATCCTTATATTATTGATAATAATATATTATTTAATAGAGATAACGTGGTTTGGAATAATCTTTCTAAGATTTGTGAATTTTCTTCATATGATATTAATATTGTTAAAAATATTTTTTCTGCAATTAAGCAATATGACGTACAAACTTTAAAAGATATTTTTTTATCATTGAATTTAAATCCTGAAAATAGAGATCAAAATATTTTTTCTACAGATTTAGAAAATAT
>CAYJNP010000042.1:0-6372 GCA_964371665.1 uncultured Eubacteriales bacterium
CAAATGGAATTAGAATTCTTTTGCAACCCTGAAACAGACCTAGAATGGTTTTATTATTGGAGAAATTTTTGCAGAGATTGGCTTTTAAAATTAGGAATCGACCAAAATAATATTAAATTTAGAGATCACAACAAAAAAGAATTATCTCACTACTCTAATGCTACAACCGATATTGAATTTTTATTTCCTTTTGGTTGGGGAGAACTTTGGGGAATTGCAGACAGAACAGATTATGATTTAACACAGCACCAAAAATATTCTTCAAAAAATTTAGAATATTTTGATCCTTTAGTAAATAAAAGATATATTCCTTATGTAATAGAACCATCTTTAGGAGTTGACCGAGTAGCACTAGCTTTTTTGTGTGATGCTTATAACGAAGAAATTTTGGAAAATAATGAATCAAGAATTGTTATGAAAATTCATCCTGCTTTATCTCCTTTTAAAGCTGCTATATTGCCTCTTTCAAAAAAATTATCTGAACCCGCACAAAAAATTCAAGAAGAATTATCGCAATATTTTATGGTTGATTTTGATGAAACCGGATCAATTGGAAAACGATATCGTCGACAAGATGAAATAGGAACTCCTCTTTGTTTAACATATGATTTTGATAGTTTAGAAGATATGTGCTTAACTGTTAGAAATCGAGATACTATGAAGCAAGAAAGAATCTCTATAAATAATTTAAGAGATTATATTAATAAAAAAATATTTTTTTAGTTTTTATTTAGATTTTATAATTTTATGTTACAATATATATAATTAAAAAAGGGGAATTTATTATGAAAAGAGAAAAAACTACAGCATTAATATTATCAATATTTTTAGGTAACTTTGGTATAGATAGATTTTATTTAGGATATACAGGGTTAGGCATACTTAAATTGTTAACAGGAGGCGGCTGCGGCGTTTGGACTATTATTGATTCTATTCTTATTGCATTTGATAGCCTTCAACCAGCAGATGGAACTACTTTAGAGAAATAATTGTAATTTTTATATGTAATTAAAAAATCTTAAAATAAATTTAAAAAAATATTTAAATTGGTTAGTAAAAAGAGAGCAAAAAATGCTCTCTTTTAATTTTTATAAAACCTTATAATATAAATTTAATCGAAAAACCTTTTTTATAAATTAAAAATAAATTATAATTATTTATATATAAAATTAGGAGTGATAACTTTGAATATTAATTTAGATAAAATTAAAAAAATTCATTTTATAGGAATAGGCGGCTCGGGTATGTGCCCTATGGCAGAAATTTTAAAAAATATGGGGTTTGAAATTACAGGATCTGATATAAAAGAATCAGATCCTATTGATAAACTAAGAAAATCTGGAATCCATGTTTATATAGGTCATAAAAAAGAAAATATTATTGGAACAGATCTAATCGTATATACAGCAGCAGTTCACGATGATAATCCTGAAATTATTGAATCCAAAAAATTAGGTATTGCTACTATTGAAAGATCTGTTATGCTAGGTATCATAACCAAAAACTATAAAAAATCTATAGCTATTTCAGGTGCTCATGGAAAAACTAGTACTACCTCTATGGTTACTCAAATATTAACACAATCAAACTTTGATCCTACAGCTATTATAGGCGGAAAATTAAAGTTTATAAATGGAAACAGTAGAATAGGTAAATCAAATATAATAATTTGCGAAGCATGTGAATATGTTGATACTTTTTTGGAATTAAATCCTGCTATATCTATAATACTAAATATAGATGAAGATCATTTAGATTACTTTAAGAATTTAGAAAATATAAAAAAATCATTTAACAAATTTGGAACTCAAACACATGAATTAATAATTTTAAATGGAGATGATAGTAATTCTATAGATGCTATTAAAAATATTAATATAAAAAAAATAACGTTTGGATTAAACAAAACTAATGATTACTATGCAACAGACATAAAAATAGATAATAATGTAAAAACAAAATTTACTCTTGTAAAACATGGGAAAAAAATTTGCAGAATTAATCTTAAAGTTCCAGGACAACATAATATATATAATGCACTAGCAGCAATAGCTGTCTGTGAATATTTATCTGTTGATTTAAACAGTATATTAAAATCTCTAAATGAATTTTCAGGAGTACACAGAAGATTTGAGATTTTAGGAACTCCAAATAATATTACAATAGCAGATGATTTTGCTCATCACCCTACAGAAATAAAAGCAACTTTAAACGCTGCTAAAAAAATGGGATTTAAAAGAATTTGGGCTATATTTCAACCTCATACTTTTTCTAGAACATCTTTACTACTAGATGACTTTGCTATATCTTTATCTATTGCAGATAAAATAATAATATCTGAAATATTAGCGGTACGTGAAAAAAACACTTATAATATATATTCTAGCGATTTAGGAAATAAAATTGAAAATTCTTTATGCATAGATACATTTAAAGAAATCTCTGATTTCATAGAAAAAAATGTTCACCCAGGAGATTTGGTGTTAACCATGGGAGGTGGAAATATTTATGAATGTGCAAATATGATTTTGAACCGTCTAAATTTTATATATAAATAAGATTTTAAATTTGAAACTCATTGTTTTATATGATATAATCGTGTTTATATTTTGTTTTGTAAATAGTATTGTATAATTTAAATATAAAATAATATTCTCTAAGGAGTGCTAATTTTGATTACTGGAAATTCCCTAAGAAATGCTATTATATCTGGAGCTAATAATATAACAAAAAATAAATCTCTGATAGATAGCTTAAATATTTTTCCTGTTCCTGACGGAGATACGGGTACTAATATGTCTATGACTATGATATCAGCAGTATCTGAGTTAGAAAACATTATAGATGAAAAAATAGAAATTATTTCTAAAAAAACTGCTTCTGCTCTTTTAAAAGGAGCAAGAGGAAATTCAGGAGTTATACTATCACTATTATTTAGAGGATTTTCAAAAGGATTTGAAGATTTAGATGAGGCCGACGGAATAGACCTCGTTAAAGCCTTAGGATTGGGTGTTAGTGCAGCATATAATGCAGTTATGAACCCTACAGAAGGAACTATTTTAACAGTATCAAGGGTTGCTTATGAATATGGCATGAAAGCTTTAGAGGAAAATATTGATCCTATATATATATGGAGTCAAGTATGTAAAGGAGCCAAAGAATCTTTAAAAACTACACCTAATCTTTTACCTGTGTTAAAAAAAGCTGGAGTAGTTGATGCAGGAGGAAAAGGGCTGTGTTTAATTTTTGATGGGATGTTATCTGTATTTAAAAATGGAAAAATCATTGAAAATATTGTTAATAACGATACTCCATCTAATGAAGAATCTTCACTGTTTAATGATGCTGAATTAGAAGAAATTTCTTTTACTTATTGCACTGAATACATTGTTAGAAAAGATAACCCAACCACAAAAGATCCGCAAGAATTAAGAAAATATCTTTCAATTATTGGAGATTGTGTTGTTGTTGTCGATGATGAAGAAATCATAAAAGTTCATATACATACCGAAAATCCTGGAGATGCTTTGCAAGAAGGATTAGGATATGGAGATCTTTTAACTGTAAAAATTGAAAATATGAAAGAACAATATAACAATATTACTAAAAAAAATAAATCTAAATTAGAGCCTTGTGAACCTATTGATAAATTTGGTTTTGTAGCTGTTTCTGCTGGTAAGGGACTTGATAATCTTTTTAAAGACCTCGGCTGTACTCATGTAGTAAGTGGTGGTCAAACGATGAATCCTAGCACAGATGATATTTTAGAAGCTATTTTGGCAACTTCTGCTAAAACTGTTTATGTTTTGCCAAATAATAAAAATATTATCATGGCAGCAAAACAAACGATAAATCTTGTAGATAATCGAAAAGTTATAGTAATTCCTAGCAAAACTATTCCTCAAGGAATTAGTGCAATGCTAGCTTTTGATATTGACAGTACCGAACTTGAAAATTCAGAAAATATGAATGAAGCAATGAATAATGTTTCTACAGGATTAGTAACTTTTGCTGCACGCGATGCAGAATTTGGAGAATTTAAAATAAAAGAAAATGAAATTTTAGCTTTAGATAATGGTAAATTAGTTTTTACTGAAAAAACTCCTGTAAAAGCTATTGTTAAGTTAACAAAATCGTTGGTAACTAAAAATACAACTTTTGTAACACTAATTTATGGTTTAAATGTAACAGATAAGGAAGCTAAAGAAGCATTAAATTTGATAAAATCTAAAATTAATTCTCATATTGATATAACTTTAATAAAAGGTGATCAACCTGTTTATTATTTTATTGTTTCTGTTGAATAAATTTTTATAAAATTTAAATATATTCATGTGAAAGTTGGAAAAGAAAAATTATGTCGTCACTTTTTAATATGGACATTAAATTTTTAAAAGGAATCGGAGATAACCGTGCCAAGCTTTTTAATAAGCTTGGCATTTTTTCTGTTGGGTCTTTGCTTATATTTTATCCTAAAAAATATAAAGATTTTAGTTTTACATATTCTATATCAGAAGCACCAATAGGGAAAATTTGTTGCGTTAAAGCTATTGTTTCATCTAAAATTTCTAAACAATTCATAAGAAAAGGTATGACTATTTATAAACTAAAGGTTAGCGATGAATACTCTAATATGAACATAACATTTTTTAATACTTCATATATTATTAATAAATTTATAGTAGGAAAAGAATATTTATTTTATGGTAAAATAGAAAACAAACATTCTTCTAAACATATGAATTCCCCTGATTTTAAAATAAATAATGATTTTGATAAAATTTTTCCTATATACAGTACAACAAATGGTTTAAGCTCCAATCAGATAGCTAGTAGTGTGAAAAATGCAATTTTATTATTACCAAAAGTAATAAAAGAACCTATACCTTTAGGAATTTTAAAAAAATATAATTTATCAACATTAGAATTTGCTATTAAAAATATACACTTTCCAAAAACTAACGATGAATTACTAAAAGCAAGAAAAAGACTTATATTTGAAGAATTCTTAATTTTTCAATTAGGACTTAATATATTAAAAAAAAGACCTAAATTAAAAACTTTAAATAATTTAAATAAAAGCTATTTAAACGAATTTAAATCATTGCTGCCATTTGAGTTAACAAATTCTCAAAAAAATGCAATAGAAGATTGTATTAAAGATATGATGAATAAATCATATTCTATGAACAGATTAATTCAAGGTGATGTAGGATGTGGCAAAACAGCAGTTGCAGCGGCTTTAGCTTATAATGCTTTTAGAAATTTTATGCAAGTTTCTATTATGGTTCCAACAGAAATACTAGCTAGACAACATTTTAATTGGTTTAAAAATATATTTAAAAAAACTGAAGCAAAAATTGAATTACTTATAAGTGCAACAAAAAGATCTGATAAAAAAAGAATTAAAGATTCTTTAAAATCAGGAAATATAAATATTCTAATAGGTACACATGCTTTAATTAGTGACGATGTGGAATTTTCATCTTTAGGTTTGGTTATAACAGATGAGCAACATCGTTTTGGAGTAGCGCAACGAAATAAATTAATATCGAAAGGAAAATCGTTAGCCCATACACTTATTATGTCTGCAACACCAATACCCAGGACTTTAGCATTAATTATTTATTCTGATTTAGATATATCAATCATAGATGAGTTACCTAAGGGTCGTAAAAAAATAAATACACATATAATAAACAGCTCAAAAAGGCATGATGCTTTAACATTTATTAAAAATAGAGCCTTAGAAGGAAAACAATCCTATATAGTTTGTCCTTTAGTGGAAGAATCAGATAGTGAATTATTTTCTGTTAAATCTTACTTTACAAAAATTAAGAATGAAATTTTTTATGACATTAATGTAGGACTAGTACATGGAAAAATGAAATCAATCGAAAAAGAAACCATTATGAAAAAATTTAAAGAAGGTAAAATTTTAGTATTAGTTGCAACAACAGTAGTTGAAGTTGGTGTTGATGTCCCAAATGCAGTTATTATGATGGTAGAAAATGCAGAACGATTTGGTTTATCTCAACTACATCAGTTAAGAGGACGAGTTGGAAGAGGAAAGGATCAATCATATTTTATAATGGTTTCAGATATAGAAAGCGAAAATACTACAAAACGTTTTAAAATAATGACTAAAACTAATAATGGATTTGAAATTGCAGATCAAGATTTAAAATTACGCGGACCAGGAGATTTTTTTGGTGAAAAACAACATGGAATACCGGAATTTAGAATAGCAAATATATTAAATGATCATAATATTTTATTAGATTCAAAAAATGCAGCTGATAAAATATTAAAAGAAGATCCGGAATTAAATTTAGAAAAAAATAAAAATTTAAAATTATCTATAAATCAATT
>CAYJNP010000043.1:0-6278 GCA_964371665.1 uncultured Eubacteriales bacterium
AAAGTTCTATTTTAGCTTTTTCTGCTGATTCTTTTAATCTTTGCATAGCCATTTTGTCATTAGATAAATCTATTCCTGATTCAGCTTTAAATGAATCTCTAATCCAATTTATAATTCTTTGATCAAAGTCATCTCCGCCTAAACGGTTATTTCCTGCTGTAGCTAAAACTTCTTGGACTCCATCTCCCATTTCTATAATAGATACATCAAAAGTTCCACCGCCTAAATCATAAACCATAATTTTTTGATCATTTTCTTTATCTATACCATATGAAAGAGCGGCTGCTGTAGGTTCATTAATTATTCGCTTAACATCTAACCCTGCTATCTTGCCAGCATCTTTTGTTGCCTGACGTTGTGCATCTGTAAAATATGCTGGAACAGTAATAACTGCTTGAGTAACCTTACTTCCTAAATAAGCCTCAGCATCAGCTTTTAGCTTTTGAAGTATAATTGCAGATATTTCTTGTGGGGAATATTTTTTGTTATCTATATTAGTTTTATGATCTGTACCCATTTCTCTTTTAATAGATGCAATTGTTTTATCTGGATTAGTAATAGCTTGACGTTTTGCAACTTGACCTACCATTCTTTCTCCAGTTTTTGAAAAAGCTACTATCGAAGGTGTAGTTCTCGTTCCTTCTGCATTAGTTATAACTACAGGTTCTCCCCCTTCAATAACTGCTACACAAGAATTAGTTGTTCCTAAATCGATTCCTATTGTTTTTGACATGATAAATTTCCTCCTAAAATATATATTAATTATTAAAATTTATTAATTTGCTGTTTGAACAGTGGCATATCTAATTACTTTATCAGATATTTTATACCCTTTTTGAAAAACTTCAGAAACAATGTTTTTATCAAGTTCTTCATTTTCAATATGAGATACTGCATTATGGATATCGGGATTAAATGATTCTCCTTTTTTACCAAAGCATTCTACCTTGAGATTTTTTAGTGAATTGTTAAACTGATTATATATAAGATTTAATCCTTTTTGATATTCTACATCTGTGCTATCATTAATAGCTTCTAAAGCTCTTTCCAAACTATCTGCAATAGGAAGTATGGCTAATATAGTGCTAGCAGTTGCATTTGAATATATTAAAGTTTTTTCCTTTTCAGTTCGTTTTCTAAAATTTTCATATTCGGCTGCTGTTCTTAGTAGAAGACTTTTATTTGCTTCTAATTCTGATTTTAGTGTTTCAATTTCAGAAATATCTTCTTTTTTCACACTATCACATTCACACACAGCTTCTTCATTAAAGATTTCATTTACTAAGTTTTCTGTGTTTTCTTGTGGGTCAATATCTGTTGGTTCTTTATTTTTATCCAAGAAATAAATCTCCTTTCATTTTTTATAGTAAAATTCTAATTTGTTAAACTACCTAAATATTAAGCCTAATTTAAACATCATTATAATAATTGGTTTTATAAGAGTTTTTCTAAAAATAAATTTTATCATTTTAAAATGTCGAAAAAAGAAATTTTTAGGTACGTAACAATTTTTTGTTAATTATCTTCTAAAATATTCGATAAAATATTTTCAACTCTATCTGTTAAATATTTTAAATTTTTAATTGCTTTCTTATAATTCATTCTAATAGGACCAATAATGGCAATTGCTCCAGATTCATTTCCCGAAAAATCATATCTAGAAATTATAATACTAGAATCTTTAAGTTCAGGAATCTTAGTTTCACCTCCAATCAAAACATTAATTTTTGAATTTTGGTTTTTAAGTATAAGATTAACAATATCATCTCTACGATTTAAAAATTCCATCACCTTTCTTGCATCTTCAATAGTAAAATTAGGTAAAAACAATAAATTATTTTGTCCTTCTAAATTTATTTCAGCTTCCATGATTTCATCTAAAGCCTCTAACAAGCATTTAAAAATAGGAGATAAAAGAGTTACAACTTCACCAAATGAATGAGAAATATTTTCTATATATTTTCTTGTAATATAAGCAATTTCAACTTCTCTTAATTGTTCATTTATTATCGCAAAAAATACCCTTAAAATTTCCGAATTTAAATCATACTCAGTTTTAAAAAGCTTATTTTTAATTAATCCTGTAGAAGTTATAATAACCATCATCCCGTTGCGAGTACCGGTTTGAACAAAATCAATTTTTTTAATAGTATCTCTATTTCCCTGCGGAGAAGTAGATACCGCAACAAACTTTGTTAGATTGGCTAAAATGTGAGAAGCCTCTTCCAATACTTGTTCGGGATATTCTGCTGCAAAAAGACTATTATTTATAAACTCCTTTTCCATATGTGATATAGGAGAAAGTTTATCAGAATTTATGTTGTTAATATAAATTCGATATCCTAAATGAGAAGGAATTCTTCCAGCAGAAGTATGAGGTTGTTCTAAAAAACCTAGTTCAACAAGATTAGCCATTTCATTTCTAACTGTAGCGGGAGAAATAGAAAAATTTAAAGCATCACATACTGCTTTAGAAGATACAGGTTCACCAGTTTTTACATACATTTCTACTATCATGATTAAAATTTTTAATTTTCTTTCAGCTAAATCCAAAATGCTCACCTCTGGGTTTAAGCGCTAGCACTCCTTTGTGTTGAGTGCTAATAAATAATAATTTACCATATAAATTAATTTTTGTCAATTATATTTTAATTATGTGCTTGATACGTATTTATTAGTATGATAAAATACCTTGAAATAATATTTTGAAAAGGAGCATATTAATGGATAAAAATGAAAAAGTGATATTTAGTGCAATCCAACCGAGTGGAACGATAACATTAGGAAATTACTTAGGTGCTCTTAAAAATTGGGCTTTACTTCAAAATGAATATAATTGTATATTTTCACTTGCAGATCTTCATACAATAACTGTTAGACAAAATTCTGAATCATTTAAAAAAAATTCCATTCAAGCATATGCATTATTGTTAGCTTGTGGAATTAATCCCAACAAAAGCATATTTTTTATTCAAAGCCATGTTAATGCTCATGCAGAATTAGCTTGGATTTTAAATTGTTATACACAGTTTGGTGAATTAACTAGGATGACTCAATTTAAAGATAAATCTTCTATTTATTCAGACAATATAAATGCAGGACTTTTTACATATCCAAGTTTAATGGTTGCTGATATACTTCTATATCAAACAAATTTAGTTCCAATTGGTGCAGATCAAAAACAGCATTTAGAGCTTTCGCGTAATATTGCGCAAAGATTCAATAAAATTTATGGGACTACATTTAGAGTTCCTGAACCATTAATTTGCAAAAAATGTGCAAACGTAATGTCTCTTCAAAATCCAAAACGAAAAATGTCTAAATCAGATCCAAATATAAACTCTTGGATTGCTGTTTTAGACACTCCTGATAATATTATTAAAAAATTTAAAAAAGCTATTACAGATTCAGATTCTTTAATTAAATACGGTGAAGGAAAAGATGCGATAAATAATTTAATTGATATATATTCATTAGCAACTGGAAAAAATTATAGCCAAATAGAAAAAGAATTTGAATCTGAAGGATATGGATATTTTAAACTTAATGTAGGTGAAGCTATTGTGGAAGAATTAAGGCCTATTAGAGAAAGATATGAGATTTTAATTAAAGATAAAGCTTATTTGGAATCATGCTATAAGAAGGCAGCACAAAAGGCAATTGAAATATCTCGAATTACATTAAAAGATGTTAAGGAAAAAATAGGATTTATAACATTTTAGTGAATAAATCTTAAAAATCTGAGAAAACATATTTCTAATAAAGGGGGAGTGGTTATCTTGGATTTAACTAAAAAAGAATATTCTAAAATGGTAGTTAGTAAATCTAAAAAAAGTCCTATATTAAAAGATTGTATATTTGCATTTTTATTTGGTGGAGGAATCTGTAGTATAGGCCAAGGAATATTAGATTTATATATTAGTTTGGGATTAGAACAAAAAGATGCTCGTGCATTAGGATCTGTAACGTTGATATTTTTAGGATCGTTTTTAACAGCTATTAAAATCTATGATAACATAGCAAAATATGCAGGAGCTGGAACTTTAGTTCCAATAACGGGCTTTGCAAATTCTATAGTTTCTCCAGCAATTGAATTTAAAAGTGAGGGGCATATTTTAGGATTAGGTTCTAAAATGTTTGTTATATCAGGTCCTGTTATAGTTTTTGGAATAAACGCATCAATTTTATATGGTTTTATTATTTGGATATTTGAACTTTTTAGGGGTTAACAGTTAAGAAAATAAACTATCATTAATTTATAAAAATTGTTGATAGTTTTATTTATTTTTATTTTAGTTTTGATATTATTAAATAAAAATAGTCTGAATTGACTAAAAAAAAAAAATTATATATAATGGCTATGTGATTAAAATGTTAAAGTTAATAAAAAAATTTTTAAATTTAAGTTTAGAATTAGGAGGAATTTTTTGTTGTTAAAATCACAATCTTTAGAAAGTATAATTATTTTTAATATATTGTTGATAGCAATTTGGCATATAATATGTTTTTTGGTGTGTATAAATTTTAACTCTAAAAATTTTTCTAAAAATAAAAAGTATTTTGAACCAAAATCATGGGAAAGAAATGGACAATGGTATCAAAAATATTTAAAAATAAAAAAATGGAAAGATAAATTACCGCAGCAAATAGGAAAAAATAGATTTTCTAAGAAACATATACAAATAGAAACCTTATCTATTGAATATATAGATGATTTTATTTTTGAAACTTGTAGAGCTGAATGGGATCATAGAGCAAATTGTTTATATTCTTTAATAATATTAGTAGTTAGTCCTCTTAGTATAGGAATGTTTTTTTCAATATTAAATTTAATATTAAATTTGCCGTTTATATTTATACAGAGATATAACCGGTTTAGACTTTTAAAATTACAAAAAAAAATGATTTTCGGAAACTAAATTATGACAAAGTTTTTTATAAACAATATTATTAATAATTCATATATATTATCTGGAATGAATGCTACTCATATAATAAAATCGCTTAGAATGAAAGTTCGGGAATATATTATATTATGTGATTCTAATCAGGTGGATCATTTTTGCGTTATAACAAAAATTGAAAATGGAAAAGTATTTTTAGATGTAGTTAAAAACCAGAAATGTGAAAATGAGCCTAGTGTGAAAGTTAAATTATATCAAGCTTTGCCTAAATCTGATAAAATGGATATAATTATTCAAAAAAGTGTGGAACTTGGAATATCAGAGATTATTCCTATTATTACTGAAAGGTGTATTTCAAGGCCTGATAGTAAATCTTTAGGTAAAAAATTATTAAGATGGCAAAAAATTTCAGAAGAAGCTGCTAAACAATCTCAAAGAGGGATTATTCCTTGCATAAAAGATGTTATGAGTTTAAAAAGTTCGGCGAAAAAATCCTGTGAAGATGAGGTATCTTTAGTATTTTATGAATTGGGTGGAAAACCATTATCTTCTTTAATAAATTCTAGATTAAATGAAATATCTTTTTTTGTTGGTCCAGAAGGAGGATTTAATCAAAACGAGATATTTATTTTAAATAATTTTGGAGTTAAATGTGCAACTCTGGGAAAAAGAATTCTGCGAACCGAAACAGTTTCAATAGCTGCATTATCAATTATTATGAATTTAACTAATAATATTTAAATTTCTGATAAAACTTTTAAGGGGAATGCGAGGGTAAAAATTGAGTAAGCATAAGGGCCATAGAAAACGCATGAAAGATAAATACCTAAAAGAAGGTATTGATATTTTTGAGCCACATGAAATTTTAGAACTATTATTATTTTATTCTATTCCTGTGAAAAATACTAACGAAATAGCTCATGAACTTTTAGATCATTTTGGTTCGCTTGCAGATGTTCTGGATGCCCCTATTTTATCTCTTGAAAAAATAAGTGGAATTGGAGAATCTTCTGCTATTTTACTTAAATTAATTCCTGAAATGTGCCGAAAATATATGGAAGATAAAGATAACTTTAATAATAAAATAATTGATTCTGAAAATGTTGGAAAAATTCTTATTAATAAATTTATTGGGAAGGTTCATGAAGTTGTTATATTAATTTTATTAGATAGCAAATGTAAACTTCTATTTTGCAGTGAAATAAGAGAAGGATCTGTTAATGCTTGTGATATTTATATAAGAAAAATAGTAGAACTTTCTATAAAATACAATGCAAGTATGGCAATTATATCGCATAATCATCCTAGTGGAATAGCATTACCATCTAAGGGAGATATTCATACAACTCAAGTTATATATAAAGCATTAAAATT
>CAYJNP010000044.1:0-4233 GCA_964371665.1 uncultured Eubacteriales bacterium
GGTTGGGAATAATGGTCTTTTGGAAAACTATTAAAATATTCTATAGTAGGTAATAATTCATAAAGAGATGGACAATTTTTTGTTAAATTTTTCACAATAGATTTTAAAGCTAATCCAGCTATTCCATCAAAAAAAGTTCCTTCTAATAAACAAGAAATTGCTTTTGTAGATCCTAAAAACGGTACTCCAATATTAATTAATTTTTCGACTTTTTTACAATTTTCAGGATTATTTATATAAGATGAACATACTAATCCTCCCATACTGTGAGCAACTAATATAACTTTATCTAAATCTTGACTATCAATAAAATTTTTAAGTTCTAATCCCGATAATTCATTACTCCTTCTCCAGTCGTATGAAAAAAACATTACTTGATACTCATGTAAAGATTCATTCTGTGCAATTTTTTCAACTAAATTTTTATAACAATTTGCCGATCCAAAATACCTATGATTCGGGTTTGTTCTACAATCTGTAATAGGATTTGACTCCATAACTTCTATCTTTGAGCTTCCATCTTCATTACAATATATTAGAGACAAATCTTCCAATATTCTTTGTGAATTAACATCTAAAACACTTTCTAAATCAATATCTTCAGTAAATTCCATAGCTTCTTCTGGTGGCCATATTCTCCAACCTTTAGAATATTGTCTTCCGTCAATTTGTTGAGATTTTGATGAAAATAGTTCTGATCCACATATTCCAGGAACTACAATTATAGCTTTATTTGCAGGAGAAGCTTCTATATTAATTTGATCACTTATAGTTGTTATTAAATTTTTTTCATCTAAATTATTTTGTGATATATACACACAATATGTAACTAACTTAGAACTAAGATTTTTTTTACAATTTACTTTAAATATAAATCCTCTTTCATTATGTATTTTACAACTTCTAACTTGATCAGTAGACTTATTTAATGATAAACAATTATCATCATAATAAAACATTACATCTATATCAATATTTGATAAAATATTGTCTGTTTTATTTTTAACTTTTACATTCATTTGAAATTCTCCTGGAGTTTGAGCCACATATGATGGACATTCTACAACTATTTCAACATCTTTTTTAGACAATTTTTCTTCATGTAGTAATATTGGGGATTCATCTGATAATTGAAATAAATCTGTGGAAAATTTTTCTAAAGTTGAATATTCAGTTTTATCTACTAATTTTAAATTATCTGTTGAAATTTCTTTTATTTCTCCAGATTCTTTTAAATCATTTTCTTTTTCATTCAATTCTATTTTAACCATATCATCGTTTTTATCAATTATCTGCGTGCTTTCTGTTTGACACTGTTGGGATACTTCAGTTGAATTTGTTTCATTTTGTTCGTTAATGCTTTCACTCGCAGCAAAATTAATTGGTTCAGATTTATTCTCATTACTTAACGGAGGATCTTTAATAGCATAAATAGAACCAGCTGAACTACATAATAACGAAATTAAAACTACAGAACTTATAAGTTTTTTAAATAAATCTTTTTTTAACATTTTAATTCCTCCAAATTTTGATTTTAATTCTCTATTGCTTATAATAACTAAAAATTATTCGAAAGTAAATAGTTAATTAAACAAATTGCTATTTTGTGAAAAAGTTTCAACATTTTGTATTGCATTATTAATAAAATATAAATTTTATTAATAAAAATAATGTGATATTTACCAGATATAAGATCGTTTCTAAATTTCTCTTTATTTTGACTTATAATATTGATAAAATGTAATAAAATCTATTTTGAAAATATATTATTATGGAGGATCTATTTATGGGTCATAAAAATTCTAGCTCAACACTTAGAAAAAAAATTATTGCAAAATTATCACATAATTTAGGGATAAGCTCTGATAAAGCTACTGGAAAACACTTTTATCATGCATTAATATTAGTTTTAAATGATATAATGGCTGAAAAAAGAGCTAAATTTTGTGAACTAAGTAAAAATCAAGGTTCAAAACAAATATATTATTTGTGTATGGAATTTTTAATTGGAAAATCTTTAAAAAATAGTTTATTTAATTTAAATTTACATCATGACATAGAAGCAGCGTTATTAAATTTAGGTGTTAATTTAGAAACTTTATATGAATATGAATCGGATGCTGGGCTTGGTAATGGAGGGCTTGGAAGATTAGCAGCATGTTTTTTAGATTCTTTAGCAACTTTAAAATATCCTGCAATTGGTTATTGTTTGAGATATGAATACGGAATATTTAGCCAAAAATTAATAGATGGTTGGCAAACTGAATCACCAGACTTTTGGTTACCTGGGGGGAGAGCTTGGATAATTTCTCATCCTGAAAAAACATTATCAGTAATGTTTGATGGAAAAATAGAAGAATCTTGGAATGGAACTCATCATCAAATTAATCATGTTAATGCTACTAAAATATTAGCAGTTCCTTGCGATATAATGGTTGCTGGGAAAAATGGAAAGGGAATTAGTAAACTCAGAATTTGGAAATCAAAATCATCAGATTTTGATATGAATTTGTTTAACAGTGGAGATTATGTTAGAGCCATGGAACAAAATGCTATGGCTGAAGTTCTTACAAAAATTTTATATCCTGAAGATAATCATCCTGAAGGAAAAAGTTTAAGACTTTCTCAACAATATTTCTTAGTATCTGCTACAATTCAGGATATTACAAGAAAACATCTGCAAAACTATCCAACACTAGATAATCTTCCAGATGTAGCTGCTATACACCTCAATGATACTCACCCGGTCTTAGCAATACCTGAACTTATGAGATTAATGTTAGATATTTGTGGATACACTTGGGACGACGCTTGGGATATAGTTACACGTACTTTTGCATACTAATCATACTGTAATGTCTGAAGCATTAGAATGCTGGGGAATAGATTTATTTAAAAGAAGACTCCCTAGAATTTATCAAATTGTAGAAGAAATTAATAAAAGATTTTGTGCATCTATGCATGATATAGGAACTGATGAATATCAAGTTGGAAGAATGGCTATTATTAACGATGGAATAATAAAAATGGCAAATTTGGCTGTAGCTGCAAGTCATTCTATAAATGGAGTTTCTAAACTTCACAGTGATATATTAAAACAAAATGTCTTTAAAGATTTTTATTCAGTAATGCCACATAAATTTAAAAATGTAACTAACGGTATAGCCCATAGAAGATGGCTTAACCAATCTAATCCAATTTTAGCTGAACTAATCACAGATTTAATTGGCAGTTCTTATATAAACGATGCTTCAAAATTAGAAAATCTTTTAAAATTTAAAGATGATATAACAGTTTTAGATAAAATTGCAAATATAAAATTAAAAAACAAAGAACGCATGTCTAAATATATTAAACTTCATAATAATATTAATGTTGACCCTAATTCTATATTTGATGTTCAAGTTAAACGCCTCCATGAATATAAACGACAACATTTAAATGCTTTGCATATATTAGCTACGTATCAATGGCTAAGAAATAACCCTAATGCTGATTATACTCCAAAAACATATATTTTTGGAGCAAAGGCTGCTCCTGGATATTATTTGGCTAAAGAAATTATACAATTTATTGTTAAGTTAGGAGAAAAAATTAATAATGATCCTATAGTTAACCAAAAATTAAAAGTAGTTTATTTAGAAGACTATAGAGTCACTATAGCTGAAGAGCTTATTCCTTCTGCGGAAATTAGTGAACAAATTTCCTTGGCCGGAACTGAAGCTTCAGGCACAGGCAATATGAAATTTATGATAAATGGAGCAATTACTCTTGGGACTTTAGATGGTGCGAATGTAGAAATCTGTGAAACAGTTGGAAATAATAACATTATAATATTTGGGATGAAAACAAACGAGGTTAGTTCACTTAAACAATCTATGTATAATCCTAGTGTTCATTATAACAATAACTCTATTATTCGTAATGCTATAGATGAACTATCATCTGGATTTTGTGGAACACGATTTGACAATATTGCAAATTCACTTAAAAATTCTGATCAATATATGGTTTTAGCTGATTTTGAAGATTATTCAAAAGCACAAATTAAAGCTTCTCAACTTTATAATAACAAAAAATATTGGAATCAAGCATCGTTAATCAATATATCTAAAGCCGGATATTTCGCTGCGGATAGAGCAATAGTCGACTATGCTAAAAATATTTGGGGAGCTAAACCCGTTAATTTTTAATATAAAAGGGAGTTATATAAAATGCCTTTAATTTTTGATT
>CAYJNP010000044.1:4243-4816 GCA_964371665.1 uncultured Eubacteriales bacterium
CATCAGGAGCTGTTCCTGAAGAGACTAATATTCATTTTAAAATTATAATTCCTAGAAATTTATCATGCAGTAATGCTAAAATTTATTTTGTTGAAGACAAACACAAATATACAGAATGTCTATCGATGTTTTGGTGCGGAATGTATGATAATAATCATGAAATGTGGGAATGTGATTATCAATCTAAATTTGCAAATATATATTGGTATTATTTCGAAATTGATACAAATCAAGGCAAAAAGAAAATAACTAAAAAAAATAATTCAAGCTATGGTGATATTGAAGAAAATACAAATTGGCAATTAACAGTTTATAATAAAAATTTTCAAACTCCTTCTTGGCTCCAAGGTGGAATTATATATCAAATTTTTCCTGATAGATTTAATTTTTCAGGAAATTATAAATCTGATATACCAAAAGATCGAGAGCTTCATCAAAATTGGGACGATACCCCAAAATGGCAAAAAAATTCAGAGGGAATAATAACAAATTCTGACTATTTTGGAGGAGACCTTGAAGGTATAAAACAAAAAATAAAATATTTAAAAGAATTAGGTGTCACTTGTATTTATT
>CAYJNP010000044.1:4831-6257 GCA_964371665.1 uncultured Eubacteriales bacterium
AAGCTCATTCTAATCACAGATATAATACTGCAAATTATGAAAAAATAGACCCACTTTTGGGTAATATAGAAGATTTTAAAAATCTTATTGATGAACTAAAAAAATCCAATATAAAACTTATTTTAGACGGTGTTTTTAATCATACTGGTAGTGATAGCATTTATTTTAATAAAGAAAATAGATATAATAATTCAGGTGCTTACAATACAAAAAAATCAAAATATATTAATTGGTATAATTTTATAAATTGGCCCAAATCTTATAGATCTTGGTGGGGATTTGATACATTACCAGAACTTAATGAAAATAATCACGATTACCAACAATTTATATTTGGTCCTAATGGAATACTAAAAAAATGGCTAAAATTAGGAATTTTTGGTTGGAGATTAGATGTTGCTGACGAACTTCCAGATTTTTTTATTGAAGAAATAAGAAAATCTATAAAAAAAGAAAACAAAGAAGCTATAATTATAGGAGAAGTATGGGAAGATGCTTCAAATAAAGAAAGTTATAATTATAGACGAAAATTTTTATTAGGAAAACAATTAGATACAGTTATGAACTATCCATTTAGAAATGCAATTTTAGGGTTTTATACTGGCATGAGTGGAAAAGATGCTATGGAAATCATTTTATCTATATTAGAAAATTATCCAAAACCTGTAATATCTTTACTTATGAATATTATAGGAACACATGATACACAAAGAGCTATAACAAAAATATCAGGCGAAAAACTTAGCTATCATAATAGAGAATGGCAATCTAAAAAAACACTAACAAAATCTGAGTTTGATAAAGGTATAAAAATTATGAAGTCAATTTCTGCGATGCAATTTACTCTTCCAGGAATACCTTCTATCTATTATGGTGATGAAATAGGCATGGAAGGATACAAAGATCCATTTAATCGAAAATGTTATCCTTGGGGAAAAGAAAATCTGGAGTTACTAAATTGGTACAAATTTTTAGGAAAAATCAGAAATAATCTTTCATGCTTAAATGATATAAAATTTAAATTACATTTATGTGAAAATAATATTATTATTTATGAACGATTTAACAATAAGGAATCTTTATTATGTATATTTAATTCTTCAAACCAAACAGAAAATATCTATATTCCTAAGAAATTTGTAGGATGCAAAAATATTTCAAACTCTGTTAAAGTAAATGAACTATATGAAATAAATGAATTTGGTTGTTTATTAATTTATAAAAAGAATTAAATTTTAATAAGAATCAATATCTAAAATAATTTTTTCTAAATCTTCATATGTAATAATAGAATTTAAAATTTTAACTAATGAATTTATAGATAAATATTCAGGTAAATCTAATTTTTTCATAATTTCTTTTCTTAATTTAACGCTATTTTCTTTCCCTGATAAACCTAAATTATATAAATCTAATTTAGATATTT
>CAYJNP010000045.1:0-6200 GCA_964371665.1 uncultured Eubacteriales bacterium
TCTAACATTTCAAATCCTTCATTAAGCTTAGCTCCTATTGAATCATAGATTCCTATTATAGGTGTTCCTGTAATAGTAGCTAATTTATATATTTTTAATATTTTAGAGATTTGAGCTTTTGTCATAGGAGAACCATCGATATCTATATTTTGTGAAAATGCATAGGTAGGTAGCCCTTTAATATATCCAAATCCACAAATAACCTCAGAATAATTGTTTGTGGATTTTAAAAGCGAATCTATTTCTTCAAATTTTCCATCATCAAATAAAAACTTAAGTGATTTATATCCTTTAGTTGAAGTTAAATTAGATCTTATTTTTTGAATTTCTTCAAATTTTGTATCCATATTTTTAAATGCCTCCCATTTAATAAAAATTTATATAAATTTATCCTATTAATAAAATTAAATCTTTTATTTTACCCCTAATTTTTTCATTTCATTAGCATTTAAAGTTCTATGTTTTCCTGGTTGTAGCATGCCCATTTTAACAGAACCTATTGATATTCTTTTTAATCTAGCTATTTCTAACCCTAATTGTTCACACATTTTTCTTATTTGTCTATTTTTCCCTTCAAAAATCACAATTTGAATAACTACCCTTCTTTCTTCTTTTGAAATAACAAATACTTCTGCTGGTGCTGTTATTTCTCCATCTATATTCATACCATTTCTCATTTTACTAAGATGTTCTTCTGATATAGATGGCCTAATTGAAACCCTATACGTCTTTTGTATATGTTTAGATGGATGAGTTATTTTGTTTGCAAAATCTCCATCGTTTGTCATAAATAATAATCCTTCAGAATCCTTGTCTAATCGACCCACAGGATAAATTCTACAAGGAATATCAGAAACAAGATCAGCTACACATTTTCTTCCCTTTTCATCATTCATCGTGGAAACATATCCTCTAGGTTTATGTAGCATAATATAATATTTTTTATTATTATATATTATTTTTTTCCCTTTTACAGTTATTTTATCTCTAACAGGATCAATTTTTAATCCTATATGAGCTTTTATACCATTCACTTTTACTGATCCATTTTTTATTAGTTCCTCACAAGCTCTTCTTGATGCTACTCCACAATCTGATAATAGTTTCTGTAGTCTTATTGTTTTTTTATTGTTCATATTATCTCCAGTCTAAAATTTAAATATTCCTAATATACGGTTTAATAAGTTTTTTTTGATTTTTATCAGTTCTTCATTTTTAGTTGATGTTAAATTATTAATTCCAATAATTTTTCCATCTATCTTATAAATAACTCTCCCTATTGATTGGCCTTTATATACTGGAGCATATTCAAAATGAGGCAATTCTACAAATCTTTCTATTTCATTTTCTTTTGATATTGGTAAAGTAACGGTTGTTTTATTTCCATTAACAGTAATTTCTTCATCTAAAGCCCCAACAACTTTTACTGAAAATCTAGTAAATTCATCATCAAGTGTAACACTTTTAACTTTTGAAAAACCATATTCAAATAAATTTTTATGATCTTCCCAATCATTAGGTGCATTAAGTGTAACTGCGATTAATTTACATCCATCTTTTTCAGCACAAGATACTAAACATCTCCCAGATTTTTTAGTAAATCCTGTTTTTATTCCTTTACACCAATTATAACTCGTTATTAATCTATTATGATTTTTATAAGTTCTATTTTCTTTAGGATTAATAAAATTAACTTTAATTGAACTTTGAGATACTATATCTGCAAATTTATTATTTTGTAAAGCATATGAGCCTAATATAGCCATATCATAAGCAGTAGAATAATGATTATCGTCATCAAGCCCTGAAGGGGTAACAAAATTCGTATCTACCATTCCAATTTGTTTTGCTCTTTCGTTCATCAAATCACAAAAATCATTAATCGATTTAGAAACTGAAATTGCTAAAGTATTAGCAGCATCATTTCCAGAGCACATCATCATACCTTTAACTATATTTTCTATAGATACAATATATCCTGGCAATAATCCCATTGATGACCCTTCTGTTTTTACCATTTCATCGGTAATAGTTATATCTTTATTATCAGATTCGGCATATTCAAGAGCCAACAATGCTGTCATAATTTTAGTTGTGCTAGCCATGGATTTTTTTTCTTTATCATTTTTAGAGAAGATAGGGATTCCACTATCAGCACATATTAAAATAGCAGAATCTGCTGATACACTAATGACATTGTTTTCAGCGTAACATAAAATTTGAAATAGATTTGATAATATAAAAGTTAAAATAAACAAAATAATTCTTTTCACTAATTTTGCACCGCCATTAATTTTAATTTAAATAATGATTTTTAAAAATGACCGTTCATTTTATATAAATATCTATTTTTAAGATTAATGATATATGCAAATGATTTTAATTTTAGTTTAACATAAATTACAATTTTTATCTATCTTAAATAATAAAAATGATACAAAAGTATCCCTTAGATATAAAATATAATCTAAGGGATTAATTTTAATTTTTGTGAGTGACATCAATATTCATAGTAGTGAATCCTGCACTATAGTACGTATCTGGCTCATAACCCATTATTTTTATTGTAATATTGGTTTCACCTTCAGGTAAGCTTTCATTTAAAGTTACTGCTTCAATATATTCTCCTGGCTTTATTAAACCTGTTTGCGTTAGAATATTGTTGTCTTTATCAAAAATCTGAAGTTTAATATTCATGGAATTAGATTCAATGTTAGTAAAATAAATAGGAATATTTTTATTTTTTTCTTCAAGAACTCCACACATTCCAATGCTAAAATCCCCAGTTAGATTAGCAGATGTATACCCTAATTCTTCAGGAGGGTTAGGGTATCCTTGAATAGCGGTAGATTCAAAATCAGGAGGGATAAATTTTGGTGGAGCTTGTAATTTATAAATAATAGTTCCTATAGTTCCTAATAACACTAAAATACTAATAATAGAATATATAATTATTTTTAAATTATATTTTTTCTCAGTTTCACATCGTTTAAGAAATGTTCTATGGTTATTCATTTAAAAGAACTCCTATAGCTTATCAATTTAATTTTGAACCTTTAAAACAACAGGAACTTGAGAATTTAAAACAGCTTTTGCATTAGAATCAATATCATAAAACTCTAGGTATGCAATTGCATTATAATCACCTTTGCTTAAGGAAGATCCGTCAGGCAATTTGTTTAATTGAATTTTTTCTAATACATATTTAGGAGGGACAATATCAGAAGTAGCAACAGTTACACGCTGAGTAATTGGATCATAATTAGACATATTTTCTAATTTATATTGTTCTTCAGCTGTTCTGCCTGTTTTTCCGTTTTTATCTTTTAATTCTTGATCTGTAATTTGTAAAGAAATTTTCATATGTTGATTAGAAGATCCAGGATTTTTTAAATTAATAGAAGATAAAGCAGTTCCATTTTCAGCTATTATTTCCTTACCAACAGAAAATGTAACACTATTTGAATCTGTGGAAGGAGTTAAACCATCATCAACATACGTAGCATATTTGCTAATTGGCATATTTGGATATTCTGGTAGTAATTTTTGCTTTGTTAAATTGTATATAAAATATCCTGCTAAAATTAATAAAGCTAAAAGTAAAGGTAAAAATATTTTTAAAAATGTTGGTGAAACTAAAGGTTTAGATATTTTACCTATAACGTAACATTTGCGAATTTGACCAGAATTTCTATTTACAAATCCAGCAGAAAAATTTTTAGCATCGATAGAACATGCACATCCACAACAAGCTATTAAACTGTTTTCATTAACTCCAGCAAACATACCAGATAATTCAATATTTTTAATAATACCATCAATTGTTAAATTTATAATATTAGCGTCTTTTAAGTAACCAAAAAAACCAACATAGTTTAAATTTTTATTAGTAATTTTGAAGTTACTAATGCAAAAACCATTACCATCAAAATATCCAGAAAAGGGATTTATAGAATCTAGTCCAATTGGAATCCATTGTTTACCATTTAAATCTATATTTTTAGTTAAAATAAATTTTCCTTGTGAAAAATTTTTATCACCTTCATTAACTTTTCTAGCAAATTCAAATAGCTTCTCTTCAGAATCTATTTTTGTATATTCACTAGCTTTTTCATTATGGACTAAAAAGAAATCTTTTTTAAATTGAGGAAAGTTATTTTCTGATAATTTCCAAGTATTTTTTATATCCCAATTTAATTTTTCTATAAATTTTTTAGTTAAATCTGATTTTGTGATTGCTACTACCCCAGAATTTGATTTTTGGGTATTAACAGTATTAGCTTTTTCTTTGTTATAGAAACAAGAATCAATTTTACCATTATTTATAGAACAAAACCCATCAAAAATACTTTCTTTAATCTCACAATTGCTGTAACAATCTTTGATTTCTCCACTATTTTTGCTGCAAAATCCATTAATATTTTTTGAACCTTTAAAAGAAATATTTGAATAGCATTCAGTTATTTCTCCAGAGTTAACTTGTACAAATCCAGCATAATCTTTATTTTTGTTATCCATAAATTTTACTCCTTTTAATAAAATTATTGAAATCAATATAAATAGAATACAATATATTTTCTTAAAAATCAACAAAAATATTTATTTTTTACCATATTTTTTTATTCTTAATAAAAAACCACGATTTTAAAAGGGCGATTTGGGTTTTAGCATCTGAGATTTTGTTATTAAAAACCATTTCAATTGATTTCTCGAGAGGTATCTTTATTATTTCTAAAAATTCATTTTCATCGGGGCAATTTTCACCAATATTGCATATATTACAAAAATATAAATATATAATTTCTCCACAATATCCTGGGCTAGGATATATATTTCCTAAGGAAATATAATTTTTACCTATTGCTCCGATTTCTTCTTTTAATTCTCGTTTTCCGTTTTCTAATGGGTCTGATCCTATTTCTAATTTTCCTGCGGGAAGTTCTAATATAGCTTTTTTATACGGGTATCTATATTGTTTAACAAAAACGAATTCATTATTTTGTGTTAATGGTGCTACACATACTCCTCCTTTATGTTCCACAACTTCTCTGAAAGAATGTTTACCGTTTGGAAGTTTGATTTCATCTTTGATTATTTTTATTATTTCCCCTTCAAATATTGTTTGCGTATTAATGGTTTTTTCATTTAAATCCATAGTTTAATCTCCTATTTTAAGTTGTTCTATAAAAATTAATGTTAATTCTATAATTTTCTTAATATATATTATTAGTAAATAAATAATATATCAAGGGGGCAATTTTTATGGAGATTAATGAATTTTCTTATAATTTACCTGATACTAGTTTTAGGAATAAAATATTAAAAAAATTTACAAATGAGTTTGTTTTCTTAAATCACAAAAAAGTTTGTAAAAGTTTATGTTTGAGAAATATTGATTATATCGAAATAGGAAATAATAACAATCAGGTTCTATTAGCAGGAGCATTTCATGGAATGGAGTGGTTGACTTCTTTAATTCTTATTCATTTTATTAAAAAAATTTCATATTGTATTTGTAATAAGACTTTTTTATCAGATATAAATATATCTGAGATTTTAAAGTATAAAGGAGTTATAATAATTCCTTGTGTTAATCCAGATGGCGTGGAAATCTCGTTAAATGGTGCAAAATCTTCAGGAAAATATCAAAATTTGGTTTCTAAAATTAGTCATGATAATACTGATTCATGGCAAGCTAATGCAAGAG
Organism: uncultured Eubacteriales bacterium; assembly: GCA_964371665.1. GTDB lineage: Bacteria > Bacillota > Clostridia > Oscillospirales > Acutalibacteraceae > CAYJNP01. Next base: position 5,708 of record CAYJNP010000045.1, read on the forward strand.
GGGTTGATCTAAATCATAATTTTAATGCAGGGTGGGAACATCTTCATAGATTAGAAATATCATCAGGTATAAGTTCCCCTTCTATAACTCAATATGGAGGACCTCATCCAGAAAGTGAGCCTGAATCAAAGGGTATAGCCGATTTATGCAGAAATTCAAATATTAGGCATGCATTAGCTTTTCATAGTCAAGGTGAAGAAATATATTGGAGTTATGGAGAGCATACTCCAAAAAGATCTGAGCTTATGGCTAAAATTTTTTCAATGAGTTGTGGATATAAATACACTTCACCAACTGGGTTAGCTGTAGGAGGAGGTTTTAAAGATTGGTTTATAGAAGAATTCAAACGTCCAGCTTTCACTGTTGAAATAGGAAAAGGGAAAAATCCTTTGCCTCTTTCTGATTTGCAAAAAATATATAGTCAATTAGAAGAACTACTAATATTAAGTATTATTATGTGAAAAAATAAAAACCTTAGTCAAAAATAACTAAG
>CAYJNP010000046.1:0-6062 GCA_964371665.1 uncultured Eubacteriales bacterium
TATCTATTGGACTTGGTGGATTGATTTTGATATTTTATATGTGTTTAGGAATATATGTGTCGTTTAAGAGACATGATTACGAAAATGTATTTTTTAGTCCTAATGGTTTGTGTGGATTATTATTTTACGGAAGTGTGTTTTTTGGGGCGATAATGCAATTAGTTTTTAAAATCAAAGTATTAACGCCTATATATGTTATATTATTAATTATTTTACCTTTATTAGGAATATTATTTAAAGGGATATTAGGAAAATTGATTTTTAATAAGGCATCAACTAAAGAACAGCTTTTTAGAGAATATATTCTTGAAAGTTTATTTGAACTTTTTGAAATATTATTAAATTACTTGTCGAATACAATGTCTTTTTTAAGGGTGGGAGCTTTTGTATTAGTACATGCAGGAATGATGTTAGTAGTATCAGCTTTAGCTGATATGACAATGGGATTAGGCCAAGTATTAGTATTTATAATAGGAAATGTTGTAGTAATTGTTTTAGAAGGATTATTAGTTGGGATACAAGTTTTAAGATTAAATTTTTATGAAGTTTTTAGTAGGTTTTTTCAAGGTCAAGGTAGACCATTTAAACCTGTTAGTATAGTTTCAAAAAATAAAATGTAGTACTTGTAAAAAAGAAATAAATCACTATAATATAAAGTGGTTTTTGGATTTTAATTTAATTGGGGGATATTAAAGTGAAATATTTATTATTAATTATACCTATTTTTGCAATAATTTTATCTATTATGTTGTCTGTTAAAATATTTAATAAAGGACAAAAAGCGAAGAAAGCATTTTTATTACAAATATTATCATTTTTATTTATTTGCATATCGTGTATTACAGTTACAGCTACAATAGTTTCTGCAAATACGCAGGAACCATCTGATACGAATGTTGTTGAAACATCTCAATCGAATGCAAATGATATTAATAAAGGGTTAGGAATGTTAGCAGCTGCTCTTGCTACTGGATTAGCTGGCATAGGTGGAGGGATTGCTGTGGCAGCTGGGGCTCCTGCAGCTATAGCTGCTACTGCTGAGGATCCTAAATCATTTGGAAAATCCATGGTATTTGTAGCGTTAGGCGAAGGCATAGCGTTGTATGGGGTTCTTATTGCAGTTATGATAATTTTAAGATTTTAATTTGAGAAGAAGGGTTATAATCAATGCGATTTCATTTAATAAGTGATAATATTGATACCATAGTAGGCATGAAATTAGCAGGGATACATGGAGTACTTGTACATGAACAATTAGAAACGAGGAAAGCATTAAAAGAGGCTATGGAAATGGAAGATGTAGCAGTTATTTTAATGACTGAAAGGCTTGTTAAATTGTGTTCTGATTTAGTATATGATTTAAAACTTAATTATAAACAACCGTTAATTGTAGAAATTCCTGATAGACATGGGAATGGACGCACAAAGAATTCCATTGCAAAATATGTTAGAGATGCTATTGGAGTAAAAATCTAGTGTGGAGGGATTATTTTGGATGATCAGGATAAAAAGACTAGCAATTTTCTTAAAGCTATAAATAAATTTGCAGAAGAACAAAAAAATAAGATAAATGATGAGGCTGAAAAATTTAAAAAAAAAGAAATCGAAAAAGCTGAAACTGAGATTTTAAATGACGTTTATATATTAATCCAAAAAGAAATAGCTGAAATGAAGATTGAAATTTCAAAAAAAATTTCAAATGAAGAAAAAATAAATAGAAAAAAGCTTTTTGAAAAAAGAAATTTAATAACAAAAAATGTTTTTGATAAATCTAGAGAAAAACTTATAAGGTTTTCTAAAAATAAAGAATACATAGAACTATTAAAAAAGTATTCTAAAGCGATTTCTCATGTTCTAAAAGAACCTGGAACTGTTTTATATTTAAAGAAAGAAGATATGAATTTTAGTGATTTAGTAAAAGAAGCTTATGGGAACAGTTGTTCTATAGAAGAAGGAAAAGAAATTAAAATTGGTGGTATTTATGGATATAATCCTAATAAGGGATTAATTGCAGACGAAACATTAGATTCAAAGCTAAAAGAGCAATATTTGTGGTTTGAAGAAAACTCAGGGTTAATATTAAAATAATCTCTCCTAGCTTGTATTTTAATAGTATGCTTAAATTATTAATTACAAGATGAAAGGAATGAATAGAATTTTTATGAATAATGTAATATATGGTATAAATGGACCTGTTGTAACAGTTAAAAATACAAAATGTTTTTCAATGATGGAAATGGTTTATGTAGGTGAGTCTCGTTTGGTAGGAGAAATTATAGGAATAACAGACCAATATACTACTATACAAGTTTACGAAGAAACTATGGGCCTTGCTCCTGGTGAACCTGTTATTGGAACCGGTAATCCAATGAATATAACTTTGGGGCCTGGAATTATGAACAATATATTTGATGGTATTGAAAGACCTTTAAAAGCTATTGAAAAAAAATCGGGAGCTTTTATTTCTAGGGGAGCAAGTGTATCATCTTTAGATCAAACATATTTATGGGATGTAACTATTAAGGTTAGGGTTGGAGATAAATTAATAGGTGGAGATGTATATGCTGTATGTCCTGAAACAGATGTTATTACTCATAAATGCATGGTTTCTCCAAATCTTAGAGGAGAAGTTATAGAAATAAAGAAAGATGGAAAATATAAAATTAATGATACGGTTGTTATAATAAAAGATGAGTATCAAAATATTCATAAATTAAGTTTGTGCCAACAATGGCCTATAAGGCAAGCTAGACCAATGCTAAAAAGATTAGCTACGAATATACCCCTTATTACTGGCCAAAGAATAATTGATACTTTATTTCCAATTGCAAAGGGAGGCACAGCAGCGATTCCTGGTGGGTTTGGAACAGGGAAGACAATGACACAGCACCAATTAGCAAAGTGGTGCGATGCCGATATAATTATTTATATTGGTTGTGGAGAACGAGGAAACGAAATGTGTCAAGTTTTATATGAATTTTCTGAATTGATTGATCCTAAATCTAGTCGACCAATGACAGATAGAACTTGTTTAATAGCAAATACATCGAATATGCCTGTTGCAGCACGTGAAGCTTCTATTTATACAGGAATTACTCTTGCTGAATATTATAGAGATATGGGATATCATGTGGCAATTATGGCTGATTCGACTTCAAGATGGGCTGAGGCATTACGAGAAATTTCTGGAAGATTAGAGGAGATGCCTGCTGAAGAAGGATTCCCAGCCTATTTACCTTCTAGGCTTTCTGAGTTTTATGAACGTGCCGGAAGAGTTACAACTTTAAATGGTGATGAAGGTTCAGTAACAATTATTGGAGCGGTTTCTCCACAGGGATCAGATTTTTCAGAACCGGTTACTCAAAACACTAAAAGATTTATTCGATGTTTTTGGGCTCTTGATAAATCCTTAGCATATTCAAGGCATTACCCTGCAATTAATTGGATGGATAGTTACAGTGAGTATTTTATTGATCTTGACCAATGGTATGAGAAAAATTTGAGTGATTCTTTCATAAAATATAGAAAAAAAATAAGTTTTATTTTATATGAAGAAAATCAATTAATGGAAATTGTTAAATTAATTGGTTCAGATGTTTTACCTGATGATCAGAAATTAATTATAGAAATTGCTCGTGTTATAAGAGTAGGATTTTTACAACAAAATGCTTTTCATAAAGAAGATACATTTGTATCTCTTGAAAAACAAGAATTAATGATGAAAATTATTTTACATTTATATAAAAAATCTAAACAGCTTATTTCTGCATCAATACCTATATCTAGAATTATAGAACTTCAATTATTTGAAAAGTTAATTAAAATTAAATATGATATACCAAATAATAAATTAGAAATGTTTAATAAATATTTTAAAGAAATAGACGAATCATTTATTGAACTATTAAAGGCTTAATGAGGGAGGAAATTATATGATTTTAGATTATGTAGGAGTTAAGCAAATAAGTGGTTCTTTAATAGTTTTAGATGGAGTTTTTGATGTTTCTTATGAAGAAATAGTATATATAAGGTTATCTAATAAATCTATTAGGCAGGGAAGAGTAGTACAAATTGATGGTAACCGAATAGTTGTTCAAGTTTTCGAGGGAACAAAAAATATTTCACTTTTAAATACAAAAACTAGATTAACTGGAAGACCAATGGAAATGTCTCTTTCTCCAGAGGTTATTGGTCGTGTATTTGATGGTGCGGGAAGACCAATTGATGGATTAGGTAAAGTTTTTCCAGAAAAACATATGAATGTTAATGGAACTCCAATGAATCCCGTTTCAAGAGTTTATCCTAAGAATTATATTAATACTGGTATTTCAACTATAGATACTTTAATGACTCTCATTCGAGGGCAAAAATTACCTATTTTTTCAGGTTCTGGAATGAAACATAATGAATTAGCGGTACAAATAGCAACTCAATCAAAAATTTCAGAAAATGAAGATTCAAAATTTTGCATTGTTTTTGCAGCGATGGGTGTTAAAAATGATGTAGCTGAATATTTCAAAAAAAGTTTTGAAGAGTCAGGAGTTTTAGGTAAAGTTGTTATGTTTTTAAATCTTTCAAATGATCCAATTATCGAAAGAACACTTACTCCAAGATGTGCATTAACAACAGCAGAGTATTTAGCGTTTGATCTTAATATGCATGTTTTAGTTATTATGACAGATATGACATCATATGCAGAGGCTCTAAGAGAGTTTAGTTCTTCAAAAGGAGAGATACCTGGAAGGAAAGGATTCCCAGGATACTTATATTCTGATTTAGCGTCTCTTTATGAACGTGCCGGCATGATTAAAGGAAAAGAAGGATCAATTACTCAAATTCCAATTTTAACAATGCCTAATGATGATATAACACATCCGGTACCAGATCTTACAGGATATATAACTGAAGGACAAATTGTTTTAGATAGATCGCTAGAAGGAAAAGGAGTTTATCCTCCAGTTTCAGTGTTACCATCGTTATCTAGGCTTATGAAAGATGGAATAGGGGAAGGATACACTAGAGATGATCATTCTGCAGTAGCTAATCAGCTTTTTGCTTCATATGCTAGAGTTATGGAGGTAAAAGCTTTGGCATCGGTTATTGGAGAAGATGAGTTGTCTCCTATAGATAAGAAGATTATTATATTTGGAAAATTATTTGAAAAATTTTTTGTTAATCAAGGATTAAATGCAAATAGAACTATAGAGCAAAGCCTGGATTTAGGTTGGAATTTGTTGTCAACTCTTCCAAAAGAAGAATTGGATAGAATTGATGAGAAAATTTTAAATAAACATTATGTGTTGTCTAATAAATTATTAGAACAGATACAATTAGATTTTGAAAAAGATTTAGATAGTGATGATTAAAAAATAATAACTTGATTAATGGAGATGGGGGCAATTGTCGGCACAAATAATTTCAACAAAGGGAAATTTAATTTCTATAAAAAGATCATTGAAGTTAGCTAAAAATGGGTTTCAGCTTTTAGATAAAAAACGAAACATCTTAGTAAGAGAGATGATATTGCTTATAGATAGGGCTAGTGAAATTCAGAAAAAAATAGATAAAGCTTATACAGAAGCATATTTTGCTCTTCAAAAAGCTAATATTACTCTTGGAATTTGTGATGAATTATCAAATACAGTTCCTGAAGAAAATGGAATAAAGGTATTATATAGAAGTGTTATGGGAGTTGAAATTCCGATAGTATCAATTTCTAAAAATAAACAAAATAAAAATGTACCGTTTGGATTATACTCATCAAATTCAATGTTAGATGAAGCGTATATTAAATTTAAGCAAGTTAAAAATCTAACAGTAGATTTGGCTGAAATAGAAAACAGTGTATATAGATTAGCTAATGCTATAAAAAAGACTAAAAAACGTGCAAATGCTTTAAAAAATATTATGATTCCAAGATTTGAAAACTCAGTAAAATTTATAACAAATGCATTAGATGAAAAAGATAGAGAAGAGTTTTCTAGATTAAAGGTAATTAAAAGACATAAAATAAAATAAAAAAACGCAAAAAAAGAGTTGACAAAGAAAAAAAGGCATGATAT
>CAYJNP010000047.1:0-2729 GCA_964371665.1 uncultured Eubacteriales bacterium
AGCGCCACCTTGCCAAGGTGGAGGTAGCGAGTTCGAGCCTCGTCATCCGCTCCATTATTTGTGTGTTTAACGCTTAAATTTATTAAGCGTTATTTGTTTGGTTGTATTTATTGGCACCATAGCCAAGTGGTAAGGCAGAGGTCTGCAAAACCTTTATCCCCAGTTCGAATCTGGGTGGTGCCTCCAGTTTGCATATTAAATGTTAATTTTTATTTTAAAATCAGATACAAAACTTAAAACAATTGAGATTCAATTGTTGTTGTTTCTGATTTTTATTTTTATATGAAAAACACCATCAATTATTTGACGGTGTTGGTTTGATTTATCTATGGATTAATGATGAAAGGTTCTATTTGAATCGAGAATTTTTCCGGGCATTTTTCTTCGACTACAAGTTTAACTGGTTTTGATAGATCTAAGCTAAAAATCCCCATAATTGATTTTCCGTTTATAATATATTTTTCTGAATGTAGAGTAACATCAAAATCATAGGTAGAAACAATGCTTACAAATTTTTTAACAGTCTCTATGTCAGACAATAATATCATAGCAGTATACATTATTATTACCTCCGCAAACTTTAAATAATATATTAAAATTAATATATCAATAATTTTATAGGTCGTCAAGTTAAAATATAATAAATATTATTTTATTAAAATACTACTATATAAAAAAATAATTTTTAAAATATTAAATTTTTATTCCCACTAAATAAATTTTATGAAGATAGGAGAAAAAATATACTTAATGAATATATTTATAATTACTTTAGGATGCAAAGTAAATCAGTATGAATCTGAATATATGTTAGAATTATTTTTAAAATCTGGATTTATAAAATCAGAATCTTATGAAATAGCAGATATAGTAATAATAAATTCTTGTACGGTTACTGCTACGAGCGATCAAAAAGTTCGACAAACAGTTAATAAAGTTAGAAATAAAAATAAAGATGCTATAATTGTATTAACAGGATGTATGCCACAAGCCTTTCCGGAAATTGCAAATAAAATTAAAGGAATAGATATAATTTTAGGAAATTCATTTAAATCAGATATATTAAATACTGTAAATCAATTTATTGATAATAAGAAAAAATCAATTAAAATAAAGCCATATAATAAAAATGAAAATTTTGAACCAATTAAAGTGGAAAATTTCGATAATCGTACTAGAGCGTTTATAAAAATAGAAGATGGTTGTAATAGATTTTGCACTTATTGTATTATTCCTTATGCGAGAGGTAGAGTTAGATCTAAAAATTTAAAAGATTTAAAAGAAGAGGTTGCTAGTTTAGCTAAGCGAGGATATAGGGAAATTGTTTTAGTAGGAATTAATTTATCTGCATATGGAAATGATATAGGTTGCTCTTTGTGCGATGCAATTGAAGTTGTTTGTTCTGAAGACTTAATAGATAGAGTTAGGTTAGGCTCTCTTGAACCTGAACAAATAAATTTAGATGTTTTAAAAAGAATTTCCAAACAAACTAAATTTTGCGAACAATTTCATTTATCGTTACAAAGTGGTAGTGATCATATTCTAGAAAAAATGAATAGACATTATAATACAGAATATTATAAAAATATAGTTTCAAATATAAGAAGTATATTTAGAAATTCATCAATTACAACAGATATAATGATAGGGTTTCCCGGTGAAACAGATTATAATTTTTTTGAATCTTTAAATTTTGTTGAAAAAATAGGTTTTTCAAAAATGCATGTATTTTCATATTCAAGAAGACCTGGGACAGAGGCTTATTTATATAAAGATCAGATATCTAATAAAATAAAATCTATTAGGAGCAAGGAAATGCTTAATTTAGCTTATAAATCAAGAGAAAAATTTTTAGCTTCTCAAATAGGATTAATAGAACCTGTACTTTTTGAGAATAAAAATAATAATTTATATGAAGGATACACTAAAAATTATACGAAAGTCTTAGTTAAAAGTGATATAGATATTGCGGGAGAAATTATAGAAATTTTTATCGATTCATCAAAAAAAGACCATTGTATTGGGAGAATTTAGAAACAGGTATCTAGGTTTTTAATTTCATTAATAGTTTGAGAATTTTCAAGAAATGACCAAGGGTATAGCATAAATCCATCGCATTTTTGATTTCTACAATAATTTATTTGTGATTTTAAAATGCAGTCTGAATATTTCCAAGTTCCTTTATCACTATCTGAATTAGCTTTATATAAAGCTAGCCCTACATATAATTTTACATTTTTATCGGTAACAATATTTTTCCAATTGTTAAAAACAATGTCAAATGGCAATTCATTATGATTAAAATTAATATAAAGTTGGGGACACAAATAATCTACATATCCCTTTTTACTTCCCCATGAATAAACATCTGCTCCCATTTTGATGTTGTTATCTATATTGCATTGTGGAGATATTCCAAATTGTATATCTTTATTTATAGATTTTATTTTACTATATGTTCCTGAAATTAGAGCATTTATATTTGCTATTCGCCATTCTTGCAAATTTATATAGTTTTCGGGATTATCTTTAATATATTTTTCGTAGGAAGTTTTATCATACCTACTATCTTCAGTTGGATAAAAATAATCATCAAAATGAATGCCATCTACGGGGTAATTTTCTATAATTTCACATACACCTTGTATAATTATTGATCTAACTTCTGAATATGCTGGATTATAATATTTATTATTTCCCCAATCTAAAACCCATGAATCAGTTAAAGG
>CAYJNP010000047.1:2791-6032 GCA_964371665.1 uncultured Eubacteriales bacterium
TAGAGTCACAAAGAGATTTGGGAATATTATTAAATTGTATTCTTAAAGGGTTAATCCAAGCTTGAAATTTCATATTAGCATTGTGTGTAGCTTGTACCATATAGAGTAGAGGATCAAAATTTGGATCCTTTCCTTGGCATCCTGTTAATATATGAGACCATGGGTATATGTTTGATTTATAAAGGCAATCGCCATGAGATCTAACATGAACTATTAGTGTATTTATTTTGTGTTTTTTAGAAACTTCTATAATTTTATTAAATTTTTGTTTAAATGCGTTTTCAGAATAATTATTTTCTAATTTTAGATCTATAAATGGGACCCATACTGCAAGCATTTCATTATTGTCTGAAGAATTAATTAAAGTTGAGCTTGGTTGTGGTTGAGATTTCGAATTTAAAATATTTGTAGTTTTATTAAATGTATTATGATTTTTATATATTATCATAGTTGTTACTAATAATGATACACTTAAAATTAAAGGGAAAAATTTCTTGATTATATTTTCCTTCATAAATTTAAACACTCCGTTAATTTAAAGTTTATATTTCATATGTTTATTTATATTAAAAAAAAATTAAATAATGCCTAAATAAAGGAGATACAATGTTTTTTGTAGGAATAGATATGGTAGAGATAAAAAGAATATCTAAATGCATGAAAAATCCTAAATTTTTAAATAAAATTTTAGGATTAGATGAATATGAAAGCTTAAAAAAAAGAAAATTTTCCGAACAAAGTGTAGCTGCAAGTTTTTGTGCTAAAGAAGCATTTGCTAAAAATATAGGAACTGGAATTAGAAATTTTAATTTAAGAGAAGTACAACTTTTAAGAAAGAAAAATGGCGCTCCTTATCTTAAATTAAGCGGCTCAGCTTTTAAGTTAGCTAGTAGGCGTAAATTTAGTGTTAGTGTTACACATACAAAAGAGTATGCATCTGTTGTTGTAATATCTTGGAAACAAGATTAGTAAAATTATAAAATATTAGAGTATTTTGTTGAGCAATGTAAAAAAGTTTTTGGAGTGAGAATTTTTGAGAAGTATTATAAAAAAGAAAATATTTAATTTAAAATATAATTATTATTTTAGAAGTTTTATATATGCTATATTAATATCTTTTATATTATTTATTCCGTTTATAATTTTTGATAAAGGTTTTTTTATTTATTATGGTGATTTTAATGTTCAAGAAATACCTTTTTATCAAATTTTACATAGTGCTGTTAGAAATGGAGAGATTTTTTGGAATTATAAAACAGATTTAGGGGTAAATTTAATAGGATCTTATTCTTTCTATTTTATAAGTAGTCCGTTTTTTTGGCTTACTCTTCCTTTTAAAAATGAAGCTGTGCCTTATTTTATGGGACCCCTATTAATTTTAAAATTAGGATTTATATCATTTGCTGCATTTGTATATCTTAAAAGGTATGTTAAAAATCCTAATCTTGCTGTTTTATGTGCACTTCTATATGCTTTTTCTGGATTTTCTATATATAATATATTTTTTAATCACTTTCATGAATCTTTAATAACTTTTCCATTGCTTTTGTCAGCTCTTGATAAACAATTGTATGAAAAAAAAAGAGGGCTAATTTTTTTAACTATATTTTTAAGTAGTTTTATAAGCTATTATTTTTTTATTGGACAATTTATATTTTCAATTATTTATTGGACTTTTAAGATATTTATTGAAAAAATCAAATTTAATATAAAAGAATTTATTTTTTTAAGTTTAGAAGTAATTTTAGGAGTTTTAGCTTCTTGCATAATTTTACTACCTGCAGTTTTAAGTGTATTACAAAACCCTAGAGTAGATGATTTCCCAAATGGATGGGGGGCATTGCTTTATTTTAAAGAACAAAGATATTTACATATAATTGAATGTTTCTTTTTTCCTCCAGATATACCAGCAAGGCCTAATTTTACACCAGATTCAGATTCAAAGTGGGCATCTTTAGGTGCATGGTTGCCTTTGTTTAGTATGTCTGGAATAATTGCCTGGTTTCAACTTAGAAAAAAACATTGGCTAAAGAATTTGATTATTTTTTTATTTATTATGTCATTAATTCCAATATTAAATAGTGCTTTTCAATTGTTTAATTTAGCGTACTATGCTAGATGGTTTTATATGTTAACTTTAATGCTTAGCCTTACAACTATTATGGCAATTCAATCATCAAAATCAAATTGGAATAAAGCTATATTGTGGACATTAATTATAACGTTATCTATAGCTTTACCAATAGGATTAATGCCGCAAAAACAGAAAGTAGATGGAAAAGATATAGTTAAAATAGGGTTAATGAGATATCCTTTAAGATTTTGGATATATGTTGTGATATCAATAGTTAGTTTATTAATACTTTGGACTATAATTTATTTATATAAATTTGATAAATATAAAATGATACAATATTTAACATTATTTGTGTCGATAATTATATTAATATATTCATCTTATATAATTATATTAGGTAAATTACAGTCTTATAATACACACAATTTTATTATTCCACATTGTATAAATGCAAAGGAAAATTTTGATTTACCAGACACAGAACATTGTCGATCAGATGTTTATAATGGAATGGATAATCAAGCTATGTTTTGGCAGTTCCCTAATATACAAGCTTTTCATTCTATAGTTCCTGGCTCTATCATGAAATTTTATCCTTCTGTTGGAGTTAAAAGGGATGTTGGTTCTCGGCCTGAAACGCAGTACTATGGAATTCGAGGGGTTACTTCATGTAGATGGCTATTCGATTATAAAGAAGATGATAAAAATTTTGGAGGAAATTTAAATTTAAATCCTGAAATGCCAGGGTGGTCTTATTATGATACTCAAAATAATTTTGACATTTGGGAAAATGATTATTTTATACCTTATGGTTTTACTTATGATAAGTATATATATAAAGAAAAATTTGAAAGTGTTGCTGAGCATAATAGGCATTTGTTAATGCTTAAAGCAATTATTCTTAATGAAGATCAAATTTTTAGGCATTCAGATATTTTATCAAGATTAGATTTAAATATGGTTAAATATACTGAAAATGAATATTTTAAAGATTGCAATGAAAGGAAATCATATTGTTGTAAAGAATTTGAATACGATAAATTTGGATTTAGCGCAAAATTTGAAAATATTCAAAATACAGATAAGCTGTTATTTTTTAGTGTACCATATGAATCTGGATGGAAAGCAAGTATAAATGGAGAAAAAATTCAAATTGAGGAAGTA
>CAYJNP010000048.1:0-2683 GCA_964371665.1 uncultured Eubacteriales bacterium
TTATAGAAAAAGAAAACATAATAGATATAGAAATCGTTAAAATCGTTAAATATTTAGTAACATATTTTATATAATACATATATACTAGAATATTAAATTGGAGTTTTAAGAGGCGATTTTATGTCTAAATCTAGTATATATTTTAAAAAAAAGAGAAAAAGAAAACTATTAATAATATTTTTAATAGTTTTTTTATGTTTATTTTTAATAGATATTCAAATAAGACCAACTATGAAATCTGTAGCTAAAAAACAAGCTGAAATCACTTCAGTTAGAGCAATAAATGAAGCTATTATAGATGAATTAGAAAATAAAAATGATTACTACTCTGAACTGTATAACATAAAAACCAATAGCGAAGGTAAAGTATTATCAATAACCTCAGATTCAAAAAAAATAAACAAATTAAAATCCAATATTACATTAGATATACAAAAAAAACTACCTACAACTAATCCTTATAAAGTGGGAATTCCTATAGGAACTCTAACTGGAATAGAGTTACTTACTGGGCATGGTCCTAAAATTAATATGAAACTTTCTATTCCAAGTAAAGTTAATACTAACTTTGAAAGTAACTTTACCGATGCTGGCATAAATCAAACTAAATATCAAATCTATATAGTGGTAGAAACAGAAGTAAAAGCTCTTATTCCTGGATATCCTGCTTCTACTGCAGTTAAAACAAATGTATTAGTATCTGAAACTATAATAATCGGAGATGTTCCTAATGTTTATGCAAAAACTAGCTCTGAAAATACTCAAACTATAAGTGAATTATCTCAATTACAATAAACATTTTATTTTTACTTTAAATTAGCTTCTAACTTTATTTTTGAAAATCTTTAAAAGATTTTAATCTTGACAGTAAAAATTCAGTCTAATATAATTAAATTATTAGACTTTAATAAGCATTATAAAAGGTGGTATGTTAATGAATAAGCAAGTTTTGCTTACGCAAGAGGGTTTAAATGATCTTGAATCCGAGTTAGAAAATTTAAAAACTGTTAAAAGAAAGGAAATTGCGGAAAAAATTAAAGTAGCTTTATCGTTTGGAGATTTATCTGAAAATAGTGAATATGATGAAGCTAAGAATGATCAAGCTGTTGTAGAATCAAGAATAATTACTATTGAAAATATGCTTAAAAATGTCAAAATAATTGATGAATCTGAAATTAGTCTAGATATAGTAAACGTTGGATCAATTGTAAAATTAAAAGATATAGAATTTGATGATATTTGTGAATATAAAATAGTTGGTTCTAGTGAGGCTAATCCTGAAAAAGGTAAAATATCTGATGAATCGCCTGTCGGTTCTGCGATTTTAGGTCATAAGGCTGGCGATAAAGTTCAAGTCGAAACTCCAGGTGGCATAGTCGAATATGATATAATTGAAATATCTATATAATAAAAATTAATATACAAATTGAAAAATTTTTAGTTTAAATAAAAAAATTTTTTGCATTTTGTAAATAATCAAAATTAAATTCAACAATAACGTTGTATTTTAGGCTATAAGGAGTCACAATGAAAAATAATACAGTTAATGAAGATTTTACAGAAAATTTAAGTGAATTATTAAAAATTAGAAGAGAAAAATTAAATTCTTTAAAAGAAACAAAAAAAAATCCTTTTGAAATAACAACTTCTAATAGAGATTCTTTTTCTAAAAACATAAAAGAGAATTTTGAGAAATTTAATCAAACTGATGTATGTGTAGCTGGAAGAATTATGAGCTGGAGAGATATGGGAAAAGCCTCTTTTATAGATATTAATGATGTAAGTGGAAATATACAAGTATACATAAAAATAAATGATGTGGGTGAAAATGTATATAAAGAAATGTCTAAATGGGATATTGGAGATATTTTAGAAATAAATGGATTCGTGTTTAAAACTAGAAGAGGAGAAATTTCAATTCACGCTAAAACTATTAAGCTTATTTCTAAATCTTTATTGCCATTACCAGAAAAATTTCATGGTCTAAAAGATACTGATTTAAGATATCGTCAACGTTATTTAGATCTAATTATGAATCCTGAAATTAAAAATAATTTCATTAATAGAAACACCATTATTAAAACTATTAGAAATTTTCTAGATAATTGTGGATATCTAGAAGTAGAAACCCCTATATTAAATACTATTCCTGGAGGAGCTTCTGCTAAACCTTTTAGTACTCATCATAATTCCTTAGATTTAGATTTATATTTAAGAATTGCACCAGAATTATATTTAAAAAGACTTATAGTTGGTGGCATGGAAAAAGTTTACGAAATAGGAAGGCTTTTTCGAAATGAAGGAATGTCTGTAAAACATAATCCAGAGTTTACTACAATAGAACTATATGAAGCTTATATAGATTATAATGGAATGATGGAATTAACAGAAAATCTTATCAACAAATGTGCAAAATCAGTTTGTGGCACAGATCAAATAAAGTATCAGGGAGAAAAAATAAATTTATCTGTTCCATTTAAAAGAATGACAATGATTGATGCTGTTAAAGAATACACAAAAATAGATTTTTCTACATTTATGGGAAATACTCAAAAAGCAAAAGAAGTTGGCAATAGCCTAAATTTAGAAATTAAAAAAACAGATACTTGGGGAGATATTTTAAATTTAGTATTTGAAGAAAAAGTTGAAAAAAATTTAATTCAACCTACATTTATTTATGATT
>CAYJNP010000048.1:2693-3627 GCA_964371665.1 uncultured Eubacteriales bacterium
AAAAAATATTCCTGAATTAGTAGAAAGATTTGAACTTTTTATAACTCAACGAGAACTTGCTAATGCTTATTCTGAACTTAATGATCCTATAGATCAACGTGATAGATTTATTCATCAAATGAAATTACGTGAATGCGGCCATGATGATGCTAATATGATAGATGAAGATTTTTTAACTGCTCTTGAATACGGTATGCCGCCAACAGGAGGTATGGGTATGGGTATAGATAGGCTGGTTATGCTTTTAACTGATAGTCCATCTATTAAGGACGTAATTTTATTTCCTACTATGAAACCGTTAAATAAATAAATTTTTTATAATTTTAGTAGTTAATTAAATCATTAACTACTATTTTTGAATCTAATTTTAAAAATATTAACTACATAAATCTTCTAACAAAAAATTAAGCTCTTCTTTTGACTCTACAGATATTCCTATTTCTAAATTTTGCTGGTCTTGATAAGGTAAATTATTTACATATACTTCTGTTATTTTTATAGGTTCTGATTTTTCTGATTCAAATATTGCAACATTTCCATTAAAATTTTTTACTATATAAATTGAATTCTTAGATGATTTTTCATCTGATAAATTTTGATCTAAATATTCTTCTGAAGCATTAGTGATTTTAGTAAGTATTGCAAAAGAAAAAATTAAACATACAATTACAAAACAGCTAGTTGATATTATTAATTTTTTCAAAATTAAATCACCCTCTACCTAGAATCAATATATTTATTTTTATCTAAAAAATTAAAAATATTCTTAGAACATGCTAAATTATATTTAAAAAAATTTAATATTAAATTATAATAAAATTTATGATATAATTAATAGTATTTGAATTTTAAAAACAAGGAGTAATTTTTTATTTAATGAAAAAATTAAGAATTATTAATTTATTAAATGTATTTAAAAAATTTTTTATTACAT
>CAYJNP010000048.1:3637-5806 GCA_964371665.1 uncultured Eubacteriales bacterium
ACTATAACTTTATTATCTTTATTAATTTATATTTTTAGTATGTCTTCTGATCATATAGATTTTGATCTTGCAGCGGCTAAACTTAGCCTTACTAGCTTTATTTATGTTAACGATAGCGAAGGAAACCCAGAATTATATGATACTTTTCACAGCACTGAACATAGAATATGGGTTAATTTTGAAGATATTCCCGAATATATGAAAAATGCTGTTATTGCAATTGAAGATAAAAGATTTATGGATCATAAGGGTATTGATTTAAAGCGAACCTTAGGCGCTTTAATAAATTTATTTTCTGGTAAGAATGATTATGGTGGTTCCACAATTACACAACAATTAATAAAAAATTTAACAGAAGATAATGCTGTAAGTTTAACAAGAAAAATAAGAGAAATTTTTAGAGCTTTAAATTTTGAAAAAAAATATTCTAAAGATGAAATTCTTGAAGGATATTTAAATGTAGTTAATTTTGGAAACGGATGTAGAGGAGTCCAAGCAGCAGCTCAAAGTTATTTTAATAAAGATATTAAAAATTGTAGTATTGCACAATGTGCTGCTATTGCTGGAATTACTCAAAATCCTGCTGCATATAATCCTCTCATTTACCCTGAAAATAATATGAAAAAAAGAAATATTATCTTGCAAGAAATGTTATCTCAAAATATTATAAATCAAGAAGAATATGATTTAGCAATAATTGAATCTGAGAATATGGAATTTTATCATAAAACTACAGAAAATGAATCTTCTTCAACAATACGAAACTGGTATATAGATACACTTTTTAACGATTTAAAATCAGATCTTTCTAAAGAACTTGGTATAGGTGAAAATGCTGCTACTGATATGATTTTAGGCCAAGGTCTACAAATATATTGTGCTATGGATAAAAATGCTCAAGAAATATCAGAAAATATTTCAACCGGAAATGATATTTTGCCAAGTAATGATCCAGATTTACAAATGAGCTATGTAATGATGGATTTCGATGGTAGAGTTTTAGCAACAATTGGTGGGCGAGGAAAAAAAGAAGGAAATCTTCTATTTGATAGAGCTAATGATGCTATTAGGCAACCGGGTTCAGCAATAAAACCAATCGGTGTTTATGCTCCAGCTATAGATTTAGGTATTTTAAATTATTCTTCTATGATAAAAGATCAACCAATCGCAACAATCGATGGTAGTTCTTGGCCTAGAAATTCTTATGGAACATATCACGATTATATTACTGTTCAATATGCAATTGAAAGATCTTCAAATGCTGGAGCTGTCCAAGCATTAGCACTTTTAACTCCTCAAAAAAGCTATGATTTTTTAAAGAATAAACTTAAATTTGCAAATATTGATCCAAAAGATGCTGAAGGCTATGCTGCCTTTGCTGCTGGAGGAATGACAAATGGTGTTACTGTTACAGAAATCACTTCTTCATTTCAAATATTTGGAAATGGGGGAAACTATTATAAACCATATACTTATTTTAAAGTTCTAGATAGAAATGGAAAAACATTAATCGACAATACTCTACAAACACCAATAATCGCTATTAGCTCTCAAGCATCTACTATTATGAATAGACTAATGCGTTATGTTGTTACCTCTGGAACTGGAACCTCTGTTGGAATATCGGGGTGGAATATTATTGGGAAAACCGGAACAACTGATGATACGCGTGATAGTTGGTTTGTTGGTGAATCTCCATATGCTGTTGCTGGTGTTTGGATTGGATATGATAATCCTAAATATATTCCATATAGTAGATTAGCACAAAATATTTGGAAAACAATTATGACTAAATATTTATCTGATAAATCCACAAAAGATTATGATTATGATCCTAGTGTAAAAATAGCTAATTACTGTGAAAAAACTGGTCGACTTTCTGATTCAAATATCTGTGGAACAACAAAAACTGGATATTATTCTCCGAATAATATGCCTGGAAATTGTTAAGGAAATCATTCAATTATTGATAATACCATAAAAAGTAATAGTAATCATGAAGAATCTATTTCTGAATTACCAGCAAGTAAAATTGAAAGTTCATCAAGTTCATTAAGTGAATCAAGTTCCAAATCTAGTATATCTTCTGAAGAAAATTTATCATCTTCTTCAACAACATCATCTTCTTCGAGTTTATCTTCCGAAACAGCATCAAGTGATGTTATTTAA
>CAYJNP010000049.1:0-5707 GCA_964371665.1 uncultured Eubacteriales bacterium
CATAGTTTTAGATTCCAATAATATCTGCTTAAACGACATATCTGTTTGTCCTTTTAATTTTTCATATATTATTCTTTCATGTGCTGCATGTTTATCTATTAACGATAATACATTATTGCTATCTTCTAAAATTATATATGTGTTAAAAGCCTCTCCTAAAATTTTAAATTTATTTTTATTTAAAATTTCTAATTGTTCGTTATTATTTTCTACAATATATTGTTTCTGTTTATCATTAATATTACTATTAGTTTTTAAATAAACTTTATCTAAATCTACTGAATCTTCTAAAATACAATTTAAAAATCCATTATTTTGAAAATTACTATTTAAATTTTCATTTGTCTTTTTGCTAAAAATTTTTCCTGTTCTAGCATAATCTTTTTTCTCTAAAGTTAAATCAATTTTACTATTAATTTTAATATCTTTATCTATACACACATCATTTAATTTTCCATTCAAACTAACATTTGATATTCCACTAAAATTGTTTTTATTAATAGCTGTCTTAACTCCATGATACACCGCTTGAAATATAGGTTTTTCATTTGCAAATCTTACTTCTAATTTTGTCGGATGAACATTTACATCGACACTTTCATAAGGAATATCTATATATAAAATACAACAAGGAAATTTTCCAGATATAATCGATCCTTTAAATGCTTCTTCAAGAGCTACCATTGCAGTTTTAGTTTTCACATATCTACCATTTATAAAAAAATGTTGCATAACCCTATTAAATCTAGCTGAATTGGAATTACTCACAAAACCATTAATCTTAATTCCATTTAATTCATATTTAATATCAATTAAATTTTCACAAAAATCTTTCCCATAAACTGAATATATGCATTGTTTAATATTCTTATTTCCAGGAGTATTTAATTCTTCTTTTCCATTTCTAATAAATTTAAATGAAATTTCCGGATGAGATAACGCTATTCGATCAATTATCGCTGCAACAGCATTGGCTTCAGAAATATCTTTTTTTAAAAATTTCATTCTTGCAGGAACATTAAAAAACAAATCTTTTACTATGATAGTTGTTCCTTTCGGGCAACCAGACTCATCTATTAATATTTCCTCAGAACCTTCAATTTTACAATGAGTCCCCAAAAAATCAGTTTTTGTTTTTGTAAAAAGATCTACTTTTGATACTGCCGATACAGAAGCTAAAGCTTCTCCTCTAAATCCTAGTGTCGATATATTATCTAAATCTAATTCATTTGTTACTTTACTTGTAGCATGCCTTAAAAAAGCTTTAGAAACATCTTCCTTCATCATACCTATTCCATTATCTGTTATTCTAATATATGTAATCCCTCCATTTTTTATTTCAATTTCAATCAAGGAAGATTTCGCGTCTATAGAATTCTCAATTAATTCTTTTACAACAGAGGCCGGACGATCAATTACCTCTCCTGCTGCAATAAGTTCAGATATATTTTTATTTAAAACATTTATTATTCCCAAGCCTCTCACATCCCATTATTTTAATCTATCATTTTATGTATATCAAATAATAAATTCATTGCTTCAATCGGAGTTAAAATATTAATGTCGATATTTTTAAGCTTTTCTATAATTTTATCTGTTGATAAATTGCTAATCTTTATTTGATTACTTTTATTAGTTTCAAAATTTTGATCATTATTATAACTAGCTATTTGTTTTGTATTTTTATTTAAACATTCAAGCTTAATCAAAATTTCTTTTGCTCTATTAACAACTGAATTTGGTATCCCCGCTAGCTTAGCTACCAGTATTCCATAGCTATCATCAGCTCCGCCAGGAACAATTCTTCTAAGAAATGTTATATCGTCCCCTCGTTTTTTTACTGCTATATTATAATTTTTAACTCCATCTAAAATATTTTCAAGTTCTGTAAGTTCATGATAGTGAGTAGAAAATAAAGTTTTAGATCCTAATTTTTTCGTATCCACAACATATTCTAATACAGATCTTGCTATACTCATTCCATCAAAAGTTGAGGTTCCTCTTCCAATTTCATCTAAAATTATTAAACTTTCTCTAGTAGCATTAGCTAAAATATTAGATACTTCAGACATCTCTACCATAAAAGTAGACTGCCCTGTAGATAAATCATCTGAAGCTCCAACCCTTGTAAAAATGCTATCTACTACCCCTATATTAGCGAAAGAAGCCGGAACAAAACACCCTGTTTGAGCCATTAACACTATTAAAGCCACTTGCCTCATATATGTAGACTTACCTGCCATATTAGGCCCAGTAATTATATTAACTCTGTTTTCACTATTATCTAAAACAACATCATTTGGCACAAACGGTACCCCATCTAACAATTTTTCAACTACTGGATGCCTGCCATCTTTGATTTCTATTTTTAAATCAATATTTATATTAGGTTTAGAATAATTATTTTTTAAAGATATTTCTGCAAAAGAACAAATAACATCAAGTTTTGCAACCGAAACAGCAGTTTTTTCAATTCTTTCAAGATTCTCTGCTATTTGTTTTCTTATTTTATGAAAAAGTTCATGCTCAAGTATAATAACTTTCTCTTTTGCTCCAAGAATTTTCCCTTCAAGATCTTTCAATTCCTGAGTTATATATCTTTCACAATTAGATAAAGTTTGCTTTCTTATATAATCTTTAGGAACTTTATCTTTAAAAGAATTGGTTATTTCTAAGTAATATCCAAAAATTCTATTATACCCTATCTTAAGTTTTGATATTCCAGTCTTTTGTTTTTCTCTTGATTCTATAGATGAAATAAAATTTTTGCCATTTTTTATTATATCATTCAACTCATCTATTTCACTATTAAATCCTTTTTTTATAAGACCTCCTTCTCTAATTGAAAACGGAGGATTTTCTTCTATCGCACTTTCTATTAAATTGTTTATATCTTCTAAAGTATCTATAGAATTATAAATATCTTTTAAAAAAACTGATTTTACATTTGGCATTAAAACTTTTATTTTATTTATAGCATAAACAGTTTCACAAAGAGACCTTAAATCTCTAGCATTGGCTGAACCATATACAATTTTTGTCATAATTCTGCTTAAATCATAAACTGAACTAAGTTTATCTAAAATATTTTTTCTAAGTTCAAAATCAGTTATTAACTCTTCAACTGCATTTTGTCTTTTTATAATTCTTGTTGGGCTTAAAAGAGGCATTTCAATCCAATTTCTAATTAATCTTTTCCCCATTGAAGTTTTAGTTTTATCTAAAACCCATAAAAGAGATCCCTTTTTTTCACCAGATATCATTGTTTTAACAAGTTCTAAATTTCTCCTTGTGTTTATATCAAGTTTCATAAACTGAGTATCACTATAAATTTCAATTTTATTAATTCTTTCTAATCCTTGTTGTTGTGTTTTTTTTAAATATTTTAAAAGTACTGCAAGGCTTGATATTATTTCTTTTCTATTCTCTAATTTTAATTCATTAATATTTTTTTTATTAAAATGTTTTAAAATTATCTCTTTACACTCATCTAAATTGTATTCCTGATCTTCAAACATTTCAACACTAGCAGATAATTTATTATGTATAAAATCTGATATATTTTTTAAAATTTTTATATTCCCGCCAACCAAAATTTCTTTTGGCATAAATTTCCCTAAATCGTCTTTAACTTTTTGCAAATTTCCTTTAAAATTTATGTTAGTAACATATAATTCTCCCGTAGATATATCGCAAAAGCAAAGCCCTGCATTATCATTTAAAATAAATATACTACTAATAAAATTATTACATGTTTCATCAAGCATACTATTTTCTAAAATAGTTCCACGCGTGATAATTCTAACAACAGATCTCTTAACTATACCCTTAGCTTCATTTGGATTTTCCATTTGTTCGCAAATAGCTACTTTATATCCCTTTGCAACAAGTCTTGCAACATATGCTTCACTGCTATGAAAAGGGACTCCACACATTGGAGCCCTTTCTTCTAAGCCACAATCTCTGCCCGTAAGAGTAAGTTCTAGTTCTTTAGATACTGTTTTAGCATCTTCAAAAAACATTTCATAAAAATCTCCCAAACGAAAAAATAATATAGCATCCTTATTTTCTTCTTTAATATCTAGATACTGTTGCATCATTGGAGATAACTTACTCATAAATTACACCTCTTGATTATATTTTAAAACTATAACTTTAATTACAACCACTACAAGACGAACAACTTCCACTACATGTTTCTTCTTGATAATCTGTAGTCTCAGGATCTTGCCCTTCTGCAGATTGCATAATAATCGCTGTTATTCTTTTTACAAAAAAATCTAGCTCTTTTTTTGCTAAATTATAAGATACCATATTTTCATTTTTCATTATATCAGAATATAATTTTCTTAATTCTTGATTAAGTTTTTGTATTTTATCTTCATTTTTATCTTCTTTAGAAACTTCATTATTTATAACAATTTTCTTTAAATTAAAATCCCCTATCAATTCTTGAAGATCTTTATCTTGATCTAAATTTTGTTTATAAACTTGAAGTTTTAAATAAATTTCCTGATTTTGTATATTTCTTCCAATTTCTCTAGATAATCTAATAATATCCATAGTCGTCCTCCAAAAAATTAAATTAAATTTGCCTCTAATCTAAATCTTTTTGCTTTATTAATTTTAACTCTAGCAAATTTCCCTATAATTGATTTATCTCCATAAAATTCCACCGAAATATTCCCCTGAGTTCTAGATGTAAGTTTTCCCTTTTTATTTTCTCCATCTACTAAAACCTTATATTCTTTTTTTATCATTTTATTAAGTTTATTAGATGAAATTTCTTCTTGTAATTTTAAAAGTTCTTTAAACCAAATCGACTTTTCCTCATATGGAATATGATCTTCCATATTAAAAGCAGAAGTTCCTTTTCTAGGTGAAAAAATAAACGTAAACAATGATTCAAACTCTACCTCTTTTACTAAACTCAGTGTATCACAAAAATCTTTATAAGTTTCACCAGGAAAACCAACTATAATATCACTAGATATAGATAACTCCGGAATCTTATATTTTGCATAATTAACTAACTCCAAATATTTTTCCCTAGTATATTTTCTATTCATATTATTCAAAATTTTATTATTTCCAGATTGAAACGGTAAATGCAAATGATTACATATATGTTCACAATCAGCAATTGTATCTATTAATTCCTTAGTAGCATCTTTCGGATGCGATGTCATAAATCTAATCCAATAATCTCCATTAATATCATTAATATTTTTTAAAATATTAGAAAAATTTATATTTTCTTCTAAATTTTTACCATAAGAATTTACATTTTGACCCAAAAGAGTAATTTCTTTATATCCACAATCTATTATATCCTGAGCTTCTTTTAAAATATCTCTACCTCTAACATAAGGAACAACACAATATGAACAAAAATTATCGCAACCATACATTATTGGCAACCAGGCTCTAACAAATCCATCTCGTTTAATAGGAATTCCTTCTGTAATTTTTTTATTATTAATTTTTATTTCAAAAACTCTTTTATGCGAAACTAAAGTATTATATAAAAGTTTTGGAAAATTATATAAAGATCCTGTTCCAAACACAAGGTTTACAAAAGGAAAACTCAATTTTATTTTTTGAACTATATGATCTTGCTCCATCATACATCCACACAAAGCTATTATTACAGATGAATGTTTTCTTTTAATATTTTATGTGAAATAAAGATATCATATTCAATAGA
>CAYJNP010000050.1:0-4346 GCA_964371665.1 uncultured Eubacteriales bacterium
AATTTACTTATTATTGAAAATAATATTAATTTGATTAGTTATGATACGTTAGATTTTAATAATTTTATTAAAAAATTATTTGAAGATACAACCATAATAAAGAGAACTTTTGATATAAAAACTATAGCATCCATTTTAGAAAATATGAATATTAATGCAAAAAATTTAGATTTTGATATAATATTAGCAGCGTATCTTTTGAATCCATCGTCAAAAAAATATGATATAATTCGTTTAGCAGATGAATATATGATCAATTACAATAAATTTGAGGATGAAAATATAACTAAAGCTTCAATTGTTCATGAGTTAATATTAAAACTGGAAGGTAAACTTAAAGAAAATAATCAAGAAATGTTATTTTATAATATAGAGATTCCATTAGCTAAAATTTTAGCGAATATGCAAAATATAGGTTTTGAAGTAGATAAGCATGGTATTGAGGAATATTCTGAACATTTGGGATTTAAAATTGAAGAATTACAGAATGAGGTTTACAAAGATATTGGATATGAATTTAATATTAATTCTTCTAAACAATTAGGAGAGGCTTTGTTTGAAAAATTAGATTTACCAAAAGGAAAAAAAACTAAAACAGGATATTCTACAAATGCTGAAGTTTTAGAATCTTTAAGATTTGAATATCCAATAGTTGAAAATATACTAGAGTATAGAACTTTAACTAAATTAAAATCAACATATTGTGAGGGAATGTTAAAAGTTATTGACAAAAATGGAGCGATACATTCCAATTTTAATCAAACTGAAACAAGAACTGGACGTATCAGTTCAACAGAGCCTAATCTTCAAAATATTCCTGTTCGATCTGATATAGGAAAAAATTTCAGAAAATTTTTTAAAGCTCGTGATGGACATGTGCTTGTTGATGCTGATTATTCTCAAATAGAATTAAGAGTTTTAGCTCATATTTCTGAAGACCAGATGATGATTAATGCTTTTAAAAATAATGAAGATATTCATGCTATAACAGCTTCACAAGTTTTTAATATTCCTGAAAAAATATTAACATCTTCAATGAGAAATAAAGCTAAATCTGTAAATTTTGGAATTGTATATGGAATTAGTGCTTTTTCTCTTTCTAAAGATATTAATGCTACAATAAAAGAAACTAAAAATTATATAGACAATTATTTAAACCATTATTTTGGGGTAAAAAAATATATGGAAGAAATAGTACTACAAGCTACAAAAAATGGATTTGTTGAAACTATATTTAATCGAAGGAGATATTTACCTGAATTAAATTCATCTAATTTTTCCCTAAGATCTTTTGGGAAAAGGGTTGCTATGAATATGCCTATACAAGGAACGGCAGCAGATATAATAAAAATAGCAATGATAAAAGTTTATAGAAGATTAATAAAGGAAAATTTAAAATCTAGAATTATATTACAAATACACGATGAACTTATAATAGAATCTCCGGAAAATGAATCTTTAGAAGTGTTAGAGCTATTAAAGGAAGAAATGCAAAATGCGGTTGAACTTTTTGTTCCACTAGTAGTTGAGGCCAATATAGGAAAGACTTGGTATGATGCGAAAGGATAATATTATATTTTGTATAAAATATTAAAAATGGAAAAAAATCATATTGAATATATTAAAATGATAGAAAGAGAATGTTTTAATAATCCTTGGTCATATCAAAATATTGAATCTGAATTATATAATGAAAATTCATATTTTATAGTTTGTGAAAAGGATCTTAAAGTTATAGCCTATGCTAGTATGTATAAAATTTTAGATGAAGGATATATAAATAATATTGCTGTTTCGGAGTGTTTTAGAAAAAAAGGAATAGCTAAAAATTTAATTGATGATTTAATATTATTTGCTCTTAAAAATAGACTTTTATTTTTATCTTTAGAAGTTAGATTAAGTAATAAAATTGCTATAAATTTGTATAATTCAACAGGATTTAAAAGTATTGGAATAAGAAAAAATTTTTATTCTAAACCTAAAGAAGATGCTATAATAATGACAAGATTTTTTAATAAAGATTAAAATGAGGATGATTTCATGAAAATATTAGCAATAGAAACTTCTTGCGATGAAACTGCTGCTGCTGTTGTTGAAAATGGACGTAAAGTTTTATCTTCTGTTATTTCTTCGCAGATTGATAAACATCAAGTATATGGCGGAGTAGTTCCTGAAATTGCATCTAGGCTTCATGTGGAAACTATTTGTTTAGTAATAAAAAAAGCTTTAACAAATGCTAATTTAACTATGAATGATTTAAATGCATTGGCAGTAACTCATGCTCCAGGTCTTATTGGGTCTTTGATCGTAGGAGTTAATTTTGCTAAAGGAATAAAATTATCTACAGGGTTGCCTTTAATTCCCGTTCATCATTTAAGATCTCATATAGCTTCTAATTATATTACTAATCAAGATTTTCAGCCCCCATTTATTTGTTTAGTAGTTTCTGGAGGGCATAGTCATATAATTGAAGTTAAAAGTTATACTGATATAAAAATAATAGGAAAAACTAGAGATGATGCTGCTGGAGAAGCTTTTGATAAAGTTGCTAGAGCTATGGGGATGGCTTATCCTGGAGGTGTAATGCTCGATAAGATAGCTCAAGGTGGAGATCATAACTACTATAAATTGCCATACCCAAAATTAAGTGGATGTATTTATGATTTTAGTTTTTCTGGGTTAAAAACATCAGTTATAAATATTATACATAATGCAAATCAAAAAAATCAGCTTGTTTTTGTTGAAAATTTATCTGCATCTTTTCGAAAAGTTGTAGTTGATTGTTTGGTAAAAAATCTTATAAAAGTGGCTAAAGACTTAAATTACAAAAAAATTGCAATAGCAGGTGGAGTTTCAGCAAATTCTCTTTTGAGATCTGAACTTAAAGAAAAGAGCAAAAAATTAGGATTTAAAATTTATATGCCAGATGTGTCACTTTGTGGAGACAATGCTGCTATGGTAGGATCTCAAGCTTATTATGAATATATTAGTGGATTTTCGGCAAAACTGAATCTAAACGCTTGTTCAAATATGTCTATAGAAGCATAGATGATAATTTTTTACAAATTTCTATTTGAAAATATGTTAATATTATTTTATAATTTCCTTAAGAGATTTAAATTTATTAAATATAAAAAGGAAGGTGTTTTTTAATATGACAAAAAACAAATTTATACTTAAGTGGATAGATGAAATAAAAAATCTAGTTAATCCAAATAATATTATTTGGATAGACGGTTCAGAAAATCAATTAGAATCTCTAAGAAAAGAAGCTTGTAGTAGTGGAGAAATAATAAAATTAAATGAACAAAAATTACCTGGATGTTATCTTCATCGTACAGCTATAAATGATGTTGCTAGAGTTGAAGATAGAACGTTTATATGTTCTTTAAATCAAGATGATGCAGGCCCTACAAATAATTGGTGGAATCCAAAAGATGCTTATAAAAAGCTTTATGAGATTGCAAAAGATAGTTATAAAAATCGTACAATGTATATAATTCCTTATTCTATGGGTCCTGTTGGGTCACCTTTATCAAAAATTGGGGTTGAAATTACAGATTCGATATATGTTGTTTTAAATATGGCTATTATGACACGAATTGGAAAAAGTGTTTTAAGTGCTTTAGGAGAAAGCAATGATTGGGTTAGAGGTTTACATTGCAGATGTGATATTAATCCTGAGGAAAGATATATTTGTCATTTTCCTGAGGATTATACTATTATTTCTGTTAATTCTGGATATGGAGGTAACGTACTTTTAGGTAAAAAATGTTTTGCATTGAGGATTGCTTCGTATCTTGGGAAAAAAGAAAATTGGATGGCAGAACATATGTTGATTTTAGGGGTTGAAAATCCAAAAGGAGATATTAAATATGTGTCTGCGGCGTTTCCTTCTGCATGTGGAAAAACTAATTTAGCTATGTTGATTCCTCCAGAAGGATATAAAAATAAAGGATATAAGGTATGGTGTGTCGGAGATGATATTGCTTGGATGAGGAAAGGTGAAGATGGTAGACTTTGGGCGATAAATCCTGAAAATGGATTTTTTGGTGTTGCACCTGGAACCAATAAAAAATCTAATCCTAATGCTCTTATTTCTACACAAAAAAATACAATATTTACTAATGTGGTTCATAATTTAGATGATAATACTGTGTGGTGGGAAGGACTTGACAAAAATCCTCCTGAAAGAGCAGTGAATTGGAAGGGTGAACCTTGGAATGGAACAATTTCTAAAGAAGTTGGAGCACATCCTAATAGTAGGTTTACAGCACCTGCAGAAAATTGTCCTTGCATTAGCTCTGAATTTGAAAATAAAAATGGTGTACCTATATCTGCAATTA
>CAYJNP010000050.1:4356-5704 GCA_964371665.1 uncultured Eubacteriales bacterium
GGACGTCGAGCTCAAACAACTCCTTTAGTGTATCAAGCAAAAAATTGGGAAAATGGAGTGTTTTTAGGTTCTATAGTAGCATCTGAAACTACTGCTGCCGCAATAGGAAAAGTAGGAGTTGTTCGTCGTGATCCTATGGCGATGCTACCTTTTTGTGGATATAATATGGGAGATTATTTTGATCATTGGTTTAATATGGGAGAAGTTTTGGGAGATAAAGCTCCAAAAATATTTAATGTGAATTGGTTTCGTACCGATAAAAATGGGAATTTTATATGGCCTGGATTTGGAGATAATTTAAGGGTTCTTGAGTGGATTATTAAACGTTGTGATAACGATATAGATGCAGTGGAAACATCTATAGGATATGTGCCAAAATCTGAAGATATTAATTTAGATAACTTGGATTTTAGCATTGATATTTTAAAATCTTTATTAGAAGTAGATAATGAACTTTGGAAAAAAGAAGCACAGGGGGTAGAGGAATTTTATCAGAAATTTGGAGACAGATTACCAGCTAAGCTTGCAGATCAGTTAAATAAATTAAAATCGAGTATTAAATAGAATGTTATATTATTTTATAAAGTAATAATCAAATTAAATTTTGTGGGCATAATTATATTTTTAGATGGTTGTTGTAGATTAGCTTAAAAATTAAAAATATCCTCGTTGATTAAATTCAATGAGGATATTATTATATAATTATTTAGTTTTTGGTTAGAACTTAATTTTTTTCTAATTCTACGTCACTATATCTATGCATTCCGGTTCCGGCTGGAACTAATTTTCCAATAATAACATTCTCTTTAAGTCCTAACAAAGGATCTACTTTGCCTTTAATTGCTGCATCTGTTAAAACTTTAGTTGTTTCTTGGAATGATGCTGCAGATAAAAAAGATTCTGTAGCAAGGGAAGCTTTTGTAATGCCTAAAAGCATAGGGATACAAGTAGCTTTAGTTAAGTTTTCTTCACCATTTTCTATTCTTTTTTCTATGGCTTTATTTTCACTAATAAATTGAGATTTTTCAACCAAAGAATTTGGCAATAATGATGTGTCACCTTGATTATCAATTTTAATTTTTTTCATCATTTGACGTACAATTACTTCTATATGTTTATCATTAATATCAACACCTTGCATACGATAAACTTTTTGAACTTCTTGAATCAAGTAATTTTGTACTGCCGATGTTCCTTTTATAGAAAGTACATCATGAGGATTAATAGAACCTTTTGTTATCATATCTCCAGCTTTTATTTCTTGGCCTTCTTCGACATTGATTCTTGATCCAAAAGGAATCAAATATGATTTTTCATCACCAGTATCTTCATTATAAATAACAGCATG
>CAYJNP010000051.1:0-265 GCA_964371665.1 uncultured Eubacteriales bacterium
AAATTCCATTAAAAATTTATTAGGCCTAATTTTATTAAAAATAAATTTTAAATCTTCAGGATTATTTATAATATAAGATATTAATGCTTCTTCAGCATTTGCAGCTCTTAAATTATTTTTTTTCTCCGGGTTAATTTTATCTCTATAAGCTAATGTGTTATTTCTAATGTTAATAAACTCTTTTTGTCTTGTTAACTTATATTGTTTCTTTATTAATTTTTCTGTTTGCATTAATATAGTATTTTTGTTCACCCCTATTTCCTCA
>CAYJNP010000051.1:275-5568 GCA_964371665.1 uncultured Eubacteriales bacterium
GTTCCATTTTATTTTTTAATGTAGATAAAACTTTTATGGCTTCTTTTAAATATCTAATTTTTTTATCTGGTGAACTTATTCCTATACTTTCTCTTAAATTTCTTAATAAATATATTACATCATTATCAGATTTTTCTAAAAGTTGTTTGAACTTTATTGACCCTTTATCTTTAAATAATTTTATAAACTCATCAGGATCTTTCCCCTTTGGTATAGTTACTACTTTTATAGAAATATCAGTTTCTCGAAAAAGAGATATAGCTCTTGAAGTAGCTTTTTTTCCAGCTTGATCTGAATCATAAGCAATAACAATTTCATTAGTATACCTAGAAATAATTTGCACTTGTTCTTTTGTAATAGCAGTTCCTAAAGTAGCAATAACATTATTAAACCCAGCTTGATTAAGAGTTATTACATCCATATATCCTTCCACTAAAATAAATTTATTATCAGAAGATTTTTTTGCAAAATTTATAGAAAATAAATTTTGAGTTTTTTTAAAAACTAATGTATCAGATGTATTTAAATATTTGGGTTTTACATCTCCTAATGTTCTTCCTCCAAAAGCAACTACATTACCCCTTAAATCTATAATCGGAAACATTAATCTATTATAAAATCTAGCTGAAACTCCTATATTTTTATTTTCATATCCAAGATTTGCTTTTATTATTTCTGAATTTTTAAAGCCTTTCGATAATAAATAATTTACAAGAGAGTATTTAGATTTAGGTGAATATCCCAAACCAAAATGCCTTATAATAGAATTAGAAAGTCCTCTATTTCTAAGATAACTCAACGCTTTATTTCCTTCTGTTGTATTTAGCATTTTATAAAAATATTTTGCTGTTTCTCTATTAATTTGATAAATTCTATTTTTTTCATTTAATATTTTATTATCTTCTTCATCGTTTTCAGGCATACTAAGACCACATCGATTAGATAAAAATTTTATAGCTTCAATATAATCTAAATTTTCGATAAGCCTAACAAAATTTATTATATCTCCGCCAATCCCACAACCAAAACAATAAAATGAATCGCTTTCTTTATATACATTAAATGATGCTGTTTTTTCAGAGTGAAAAGGACAAATTCCAACCATATTATGCCCTTTTTGTTTTAAATTAACATAATTAGAAACAATATCAACAATATTATTTTTGAATTTTAACTCTTGTAAAAATGATTCCGACAATATCATTATATGATTTGCCCCCTTAGATTGTCCAAAAATTTGGAACAAAAACATCTTCAAATACTTCTACCGCAAATCTATCAGTCATTCCAGCAATATAATCGCAAACAGCTCTATCATATCCCTCAATTTCAGCTATCTCTTGCAAATCTTTCGATAATTTATTTATATTATTCTTAAAATAATAATACAA
This sequence comes from uncultured Eubacteriales bacterium, assembly GCA_964371665.1. Taxonomy (GTDB): domain Bacteria; phylum Bacillota; class Clostridia; order Oscillospirales; family Acutalibacteraceae; genus CAYJNP01. The sequence continues at coordinate 1,667 of CAYJNP010000051.1, forward strand.
ACTTTCAATTAACAAAGGTATTTTGTTTTCTTCTTTTTTTGCACTAGAGTTAAGATAAACCTTCTTATACATAAAATCATGAATTTCATTAAATGCATATTGAATTTTCTTATCCATTTTAATAATTTCATTTTCACTGTTTTGAATAATAGAATTTATTAGATTTTCGATTCTATCAGATTTTGTTTTACCTAAAATTTTAAAAATATCTTCAGAAAAATCATTATATTCTAAAATCCCTCCTCTAACAGCATCCTCTATATCGTGATTAATATATGCAATTCTATCAGCAAATTTAACTACCCTTCCTTCAGGTGTGCTAGCTTCTTCTCCTTTTGTATGGCAAAGTATACCGTTTCTAACTTCATAAGTAATATTAACCCCTCTTCCATTCCTTTCTAAGACATCAAGAACTCGTACACTTTGTTCATAATGCTTAAATCCATTTTCAGATATTTCATTAAGCGCACTTTCTCCAGAATGTCCAAAAGGAGTATGTCCTAAATCATGACCTAAAGCAATAGCTTCTGTTAAATCTTCATTTAATCGTAATGCCCTTGCAATAGTTCTTGCAATCTGCGAAACCTCTAATGTATGAGTTAAACGGGTTCTATAGTGATCTCTTTCTGGAGAAAGAAAAACCTGTGTTTTTTGTTTAAGCCTTCTGAAAGATTTACTATGAATAATTTTATCTCTATCTTTTTGAAAATCTGTTCTGATATCACATTTTTTTTCTTTAATTTTTCTTCCTTTACTATTTCTAGATAATGTAGCATATTCTGATAATGTAATCTCTTCTATATATTCAGTTTGTTCTCTTATATTCACATTATCACCTCTAGTTAAATCTAAAACTCCATGTAATACTCACCTAATATTTGAATTTTTAATTTTCCACAACCAATATTTTTTATTAATAACTCAAATTTTTTATATTTTTCTTTTTTAACACAAAAATATATTTTAATATCTTCTTTAAAATATATATTTTCTATTTTAATATCTTCAGATAATATTTCCTTGCACATTTTTCCATATAAATTATAATCTAAATTAACAATAGTTTTTAAACACAAATGTTTACTAATAATGGTAGATTTATCAATAACAAGCTTAGCTACTCTAGAATATGTTTTAATTAATCCACTGCTTCCAAGCAAAATCCCTCCAAAATATCTTGTTATAACTATAACAGCATCTATAATCTCATGTTTTTTTAATATTCCTAAAACAGGCATTCCAGCCGTTCCTACTGGTTCTCCATCATCTGAACATCTAAATACATATTCTTTTTTAATTGAATAAGCATAAACATTATGGTTAGCGTTTCTAGAATTTGTTTTTATATATGATATAAAATCAATTGCATCATATTCAGAAACCACAGGTTTGATATGTCCAATAAACTTAGATTTTCTTTCAATAAGTTCAATACAACTAGATTTTTTTATAGTTTTATATAAATCCAGAAAACCACTTCCAATACAAAATAAGCGGTGCATAAGCGCACCGCTATTTCGGAATAATTACTTTTCTTCGATACTAAAACGCTTCTTAAATCTTTCAACACGACCACCAGTATCTACCAATTTTTGTTTTCCGGTGAAGAAAGGATGACACTTTGAACAAATTTCAACATGAATATCATTCCTCGTTGAAGCAGTATCAATCACGTTGCCACAAGCACATTTGATAGTTGTTTCATTGTATTGGGGATGAGTATTTTTTTTCATAAATTTCACCTCTTTTTCAAAAACTGAAAATACAATTTTTACAAAGTATATCATATTTTAAATTTAAAAGCAATAATGAATTTATAAATATTAGTTTATATTATAAAATAAATAATAAAATTTATGAATGTATTTATTATTTTGTCTGCATAGATATAAATTAACACTCATATAATAAATATATAATTTATATATGTTTGGAGTATACATATGAAAAAAAATAAAACATTTTTTTCAATAATATTATTAATATTATTAATCGCCATTCCGTTAAAGGTTATAGCTTTAAGTGAAGAAGAAATCACAGCACCTTCCGCCATTCTTATGGAAACCAAAACAGGAAAAATCTTATATGAAAAGAATTCTCATGAAAAAAGACCTTGCGCATCCATTACTAAAATTATGACATTACTACTTGTAATGGAAGCTTTAGATCTAGGAAAAATATCATTAAGCGATATAGTTACATGTAGTTCACATGCTGAATCTATGGGCGGATCAGATATATGGTTAAAAGAAGGCGAAAACATGAATGTAGATGATCTTATAAAAGCTACAGCTGTAGCTTCAGCGAATGATGCAGCTGTAGCTTTAGCTGAATATATTGAGGGATCTGAATCAGATTTTGTAGATAAAATGAATAAAAAAGCTCAATTTCTAAACATGAATGATACTTTTTTTAAAAACTGTAATGGTTTAGACGAAGAAGGTCATTTTAGCTCAACATACGATATCGCGTTAATGTCAAAAGAACTTGTAAAACATAAAAATATATTCAATTATACATCGATTTGGATAGATAATCTACGCGAAGGAAAAACACAAATCGTAAATACAAATAAACTTTTAAAAAATTATAAAGGAATCACTGGATTAAAAACAGGCACAACAAGCCAAGCTGGAAGCTGTATATCTGCAACAGCACAAAGAGATAATTTAGAATTAGTAGCAGTAATATTAGGAGCAAAAACAACTAAAGAAAGATTTTCAGAAGCTTCAAAAATATTAGATTATGGTTTTGCTAATTTTACAATGACTACTCCTGTATTACCTGAAAATTTTTATAATTCCGAATTAAAAATTTCAAATGGAATGAACCCTATTGTAAATACACAAATAAAAATATCAGAAGATTTTTTAATTCCAAAAGGACGTGAAAAAGATATAAAAAACAATATAACACTGCAAGAAGAAATAAAAGCTCCAGTATATAAAAATCAAAAACTAGGGACTTTAAAATTTACTTTAGATGAAGAAATAATATCAGAATATAGTATAGTAGCTACATCTGACATAAACAAAATAAGCTTTAACTCTATATTTAAATTGTTATTAACTCAAGCAACAAAAATATAATTTAAAAACACACTAAAACTCCTATAATTTAAAATTATAGGAGTTTTTTTCAGATTTAATTCATGCGATTTTTAAACAAAAACATAGAAAAATTTATGCTTCTTCTCTCATTTTTGCAAAACATTCACTACAATAAACTGGACGATCTTCACGTGGCTTAAAAGGAACTCTTGCTTCCTTTCCACAAGAAGCACAATTAGCTGTATACATTTCTCTATCGGATCTAGAAGCAGTTTTACGTGCATCACGACAAGTCTTGCATCTTTGTGGTTCATTTACAAATCCTTTAGATTCATAAAATTCTTGTTCTCCAGCTGTGAAAATAAATTCCCCGCCACATTCTTTACAAATGAGAGTTTTGTCTTCGTACATTTGATATACCTCGCTTTTGGATTTTAAATATTTGCCCTTAAACGGATTTGAACCGTTGCCTTTGATTCCAATGCTCTACTTAAGCTATCTGGGCATAAATAATTTCTACTTTTTTATTATATATTTAAAATCGTAATGTGTCAATAGTTTTATTTATTTTTTTCAAATTTCTTTTTTATTTCTACAGTTTTTTTGTAAATATCACAATGTTTAATAATAATGCATATGTTTTCGCAGATTTTTGTCAAAAAATAATTTAATATTTAATTTTATTTTTTATTATTATTAGATTTTTTAAAAAACTTAGGTCTAAAATCTAAAAATACTATTGTTATTATTAAAATAATCGCTCCTACAATAATTCCATATAAAAATACATTAAACCTATTTTCTTTAATATATATTTCAGATTGAGATGTTGGTTGTAAATAATCATTATAT
>CAYJNP010000052.1:0-5539 GCA_964371665.1 uncultured Eubacteriales bacterium
AAGAAACTTATATTGGAAATGAGATTGTTTTTTCTTGTAACAACATTAAAGAATTTAGATTTGGAATAGAGATTTGTGAAGATTTATGGCATAACAATTCTCCATCCATCAAATTAGTTAAAAACGGTGCAAATGTAATTATTAATTTATCAGCTAGTCCTGAAATCGTTGGAAAATCTCAATTTAGAAGAGATTTAGTTAAAATTCAATCTGCAAAACTTAAATGTGCATATTTATATTCTGATGCTGGAAAAGGCGAATCGAGTACAGATTTAGTTTTTTCTGGGCATAATATTATTTGTGAAAATGGTAATATACTTTGTGAATCTAAAAGATTTGAAACAGGTTTTATTATTACAGATATTGATCTTAAAAAAATTGAATCTGAAAGAATGAAAAGCAATTCATTTGAAATATGTAAAATTTTTAAAGATATTAAATTTGATTTTAATATAAAAAAAATAAATTTAAATAGACATTTTAATAGATGGCCTTTTATTCCTTCTAATACTTCAGTTCTTAATGAAACTTGTTCAGAAATTTTACAAATTCAGGCGGAAGCATTAAAAAAAAGATTAGAATATTTAAATTGTAAAAAAATAGTTTTAGGAATATCTGGTGGTTTAGATTCTACATTGGCATTAATAGTTGCCGCAAAAACTTTCGATGAATTAGGCTTCTCTAGAGATGGCATTATAGCTATAACTATGCCATGTTGTGGAACAAGCACTAAAACCTATGAAAATGCAAAAAAATTGATAAATATTTATTGTGCTAAATTTTTAGAAATACCAATTGAAAATGCTATAAATCTGCATTTTTTTGATATAGGACAAAACTACAAAAATTATGATTCAACCTATGAAAATTCTCAAGCAAGAGAAAGAACACAGATTTTAATGGATATTGCAAATAAATATAATGCTATTGTTTTAGGAACCGGAGATTTATCGGAATTAGCTTTAGGATGGTGTACCTATAACGGAGACCATATGTCGATGTATGGCATAAATTCTTCTGTACCTAAAACTTTAGTTAAAGAGATTATAAAATATGAAGCTAATAGATCTAAAAATTTAAAATCTAAAATATTAATTGATATTTTAGAAACACCAATTAGCCCAGAGTTATTACCAACAAAAACAAAAAATGATTGTATATCACAAAATACTGAAAGTATAGTAGGACCTTATGAACTCCATGATTTCTTTTTATATTATCTAATTCGATTTTCTTTTTCTCCTAAAAAAATTTTAAGATTAGCAAATATAGCTTTTATCGATACCTATCATGAAAATGAAATAAAAAAATGGTTTATAGTTTTTATTAAAAGATTTTTTTCTCAACAATTTAAAAGATCTTGTCTCCCAGATGGTCCTAAAATAGGAAGTGTTAGTTTATCTCCAAGAGGGGATTTTAGAATGCCTAGTGATTTTAATTTCATTTTAAAAGATTTATAATAATGAAATTATAAAATTATCTATTATATAAATAACAATCTTAAAAAATATGTTATAATAATTAATATATTTTTTAAAAATTTTTAATTTTTGGAGGGAATCTAGTGAATAAACAAATAAATGTATCTGAAATGATTAATAATTTGGTGAGTAAAGCTCAAATTGCACTTAAAGAGTATATGAAATTAGATCAAGAACAAGTTGATAAAATTGTGCATGCTATGGCTTTATCAGGACTCGATAAACATGTGGAATTAGCTAAATTAGCTTTTGAAGAAACTGGTAGAGGAATATTAGAAGATAAAATTATAAAAAACATGTTTTCAACTGAATATATATGGCATTCAATTAAAAATGAAAAAAGTGTTGGAACTATAGATGAAAATGATATGGAAGGATACATTGAAATAGCTGAACCTGTTGGAGTAGTAGCTGGAGCAACTCCTGTTACTAATCCTACATCCACTACTATGTTTAAAGCACTTATATGTGCCAAAACTAGAAATCCTATTATTTTTGGATTTCATCCAGGTGCTCAAAAATGCTCCATAGCAGCTGCTACAATTTTAAGAGATGCCGCTATAAAAGCTGGTGCGCCAAAAGATTGTATTCAATGGATAGAATATCCTTCTATTGAGGCGACATCTGCACTCATGAATCATCCCGGAGTAGCGTTGGTTCTAGCAACTGGTGGATCATCTATGGTCAAATCAGCATATTCTACAGGTAAGCCAGCTCTAGGTGTGGGCCCCGGAAATGTTCCTTGCTATATTGAAAAAACTGCTAATTTAGAACGCGCTTGTACAGACCTTATTATCTCTAAAACTTTCGATAATGGTATGATTTGTGCTTCTGAACAGTCTGTCATCGTAGATAAAGAAATTTCTGATCAGTTTGAAAAAATAATGACTGAAAACGGATGTTATTTCTTGAACAAAGAGGAAACTGAAAAACTTTCAAATTATGCTATATCTTCTGAATCTAAATTTGTAAATCCGGTTATTGTTGGTAAATCAGCATATTTGATTGCTAAAGATGCTTTAATTGATGTCCCTGAAAATACAAAAATTTTAATAGCACATTTACCAGATGCATCAGAAAAATATCCACTTTCATTTGAAAAACTTTCTCCTATATTAGCTTATTTTAAAGTTGAAAATACTACTGAAGGTTTTAAAATAGCTGAAAAAATTCTAAAATTAGGAGGTCTTGGACATTCTGCAGTTATTCATACTCAAAATGAAACACTCATACATGAATATGGAAAAATTATGAAAGTAGGAAGAGTGATCTCTAATTCTCCTGCCTCCCAAGGAGCTATTGGAGATATATATAATACTAACACTCCTTCTTTAACTCTTGGTTGCGGTTCTTATGGAAATAATTCTACTACTTCAAATGTATCTTCTGTGAATTTAATTAATAAAAAAAGAATTGCTAAAAGGAGAGTAAATATGCAGTGGTTTAAAATTCCTCCAAAAATATATTTTGAAAATAATTCTATTCAGTATTTAGAAAAAATGCAAGATATTGAAAGAGCATTTATTGTTACTGATCCTATGATAGTAGAACTTGGAATGGTAGATAAAATTTTATATTATTTAAGAAAACGTGTAAAATATTGTCATTCTAAAATATATTCAGATGTTAAACCAGATCCAGATGTAGAAACAATAATGAATGGTGTTGAAGCTATGAGGCAATTTAAACCTGATGTAATAATAGCATTAGGTGGAGGGTCTGCTATTGATGCTGCAAAAGGTATGTGGTTATTTTATGAACACCCTGATGCAGCTTTCGATGGATTAAAACAAAAATTTATGGATATAAGAAAAAGAACATATAAATTTCCTAAATTAGGGCAAAAAACTAAATTTGTAGCTATTCCTACAACCTCAGGAACTGGTTCTGAAGTTACATCATTTTCTGTTATTACTGATAAAAAAAATGGAAACGTTAAATATCCTTTAGCTGATTATTCCTTAACTCCAGATGTAGCAATAATAGATCCTCAGTTTGTTGTAAGTTTGCCTAAATCTGCAACTGCAGATACAGGAATGGATGTTTTAACTCATGCAATAGAAGCATATGTATCTGTTATGGCAAGCGATTATACTGGTGGATTGGCTTTGCAAGCAATCGACTTGGTTTTTAACTATTTACCAAGAGCTTATAAAAACGGTAGTAATGATTTTGAAGCAAGAGAAAAAATGCATAATGCATCATGCATAGCTGGAATGGCATTTACAAATGCATTTTTAGGATTAAATCATTCCATGGCACATAAACTTGGAGGAGAATATAATTTAACTCATGGTAAAGCTAATGCAATTTTATTACCATATATAATAAGATACAACTCATTAAAGCCAACTAAATTTGCTGCATTTCCTAAGTATGAAAAATTTATTGCTGATAAAAAATATGCAAAAATAGCTCAATTTATTGGAAATGGAGGAAATACTACTGAAGAAAGTGTTGAAAATTTAATAAATGCAATTAGAGAATTACAAACAACACTTGACATGCCAAAAAATATAAAAGACTGTAATATTAATAAAGAGATTTTCTTTAATAACCTACAAACACTTTCAGAAAAAGCTCATGCAGATCAATGTACAACAGCAAATCCTAGATATCCACTAATAAGTGAAATAGCTGATATATATAAAAAAGCTTTTTCTTCTGAAGTCTAAAATAGTTTATAATATAAATTAAGTAAAAAATCACGAATTCGTATTTAGAATTCGTGATTTTAATTAAATTATAATATATTCACAGGTATCATTTCACTTGCAAGATCAGTTTCTTTATCACCGTTTATTGTTTCTGTAAACATTAACATTTCATGCATTGTAGCATTAAAATTACTTGGAAGCACAATTTTAACTGTCCCATTAACATTTTCTATATTTTCGTCTATAGTTCCATAATTAATTATATCTTTTGTATTTTTATCTATAATCATAGCTGATAACCTATGCCCTATACTTGCACCATTATAATTAATATTTATAGTTGTATCTGCTATTAAATCGTCTTGTGCTATAGCGGAAATTAATTTATGCTCACTATCTTTAATAGTCATCTTCCATTCATTTGAAACATTATAACCAACCTGACCTAAAACTCCAACTTCACCAGATTTTCCTAACATAGAATCTGAAGTAAAAAGTATTGATTCCATGTCTAAATTAAAAGCAGGTCTAATTCCTCCGTTATCCAGATAAACAATATTATAAGATGTTGCACCACGATGCCATGTAGAATATGTTAATATTTTATTATGAGAAGATCGTGACCACCAACAAGGAACTTCTGTAATATTATCTATATGAGAATATCCTTTTCCAAGATATGTTTTATTTCCAACATAATTTTCCATTTCTTCTTTCGATAATGGAAAAAATTTTTGATTTAACAAACTACTAACGTCGCTACACATAGATTCCTTATCAAGTGTTGTATCCTTTATAATTTTTTTTTCTATTTCACTTAATCTTAAATCATTATTATATAATCTTTGCATTATATAATACAAATCACTATTTGGATAATAACCTGCTCCAACAGATTGAAATGTTGTTTTTTCTAATATTTTTTCACTTAACATTAATCCTTCTTTTTTATCTGCATCGTTATATATCATAATCCATTTTATAGGATAATTAACCTCATCAAAAGAATATCTCCCCATAACTATTCTATCTATATTATATAAATCATTTAAATTAGCTTTTTCCCACCATTAATAAACTGGAGCATCGTGCATATTCAAAGCTGTTATTCCTTTCATCCCAAACATCATAGCTTTTTTAGTTCCCTGTGCTTCAACTAAGATTAAATTTAATGGCATTATAATTATTATTGTTAATAAAAATATTATTTTTTTCAAAATTTTTTTTCTTATTTTTATCAATTAATCCTCACATCCTTAATATTATTGATTACATCATAAAAATAATTGTAATAAGTTCAATTTACTTTGTCAATATTTTTTTATACAAAGAAATACAAAAATTCCAAAACAAAAATATTAATCAAGCTTATTTATTAAATCACATAAATAAAAAAATATA
>CAYJNP010000053.1:0-5537 GCA_964371665.1 uncultured Eubacteriales bacterium
TCCCAAACTAAAAAACACACACTCTGCTTTTAAAAATGGAGCTGGTAGAGGGACTCGAACCCACGACCTGCTGATTACAAATCAGCTGCTCTACCAACTGAGCCATACCAGCTTAAACATCATAAGTAAGCTTATCATAATTTAAATAGTTTGTCAAGAGAGTATTTAAAGTGTATCAATATTAAATAGAATTATAAATATAAATTTAAATTAGAATATTTTATTTAATAAAACAAAAAACACATCATAATAATGGTGTGTTTTTAATTTAGATAATTTGAAATAATGAAAATTTATTAATTTTAATTGTTTTTAATAGAAGCTTGTGCAGCAGCAAGGCGTGCAATAGGAACTCTATAGGGGGAACAAGATACATAATTTATTCCAAGTTTTTCACAAAATTTTATTGATGCAGGGTCGCCTCCATGCTCTCCACATATTCCAAATTTTATATTTGGATTGGCTTTTTTTCCTAATTTTGTAGCTAGTTCAATTAGCCTTCCTGTTCCAGGTTCGTCTAATTTAGAAAATGGATCTGATTCATATATTTTATTTTCATAATAGTCATTAAGAAATTTGCTAGAATCATCTCTGCTAAATCCAAATGTCATTTGTGTTAAATCGTTAGTTCCAAAACTAAAAAAATCAGCTTCATTTGCAATTAGATCTGCAGTTAGAGCAGCTCTCGGTATTTCGATCATAGTTCCAATTTTATATTTAAGATTAATACTAGATTTATTAATAATATTATCTGCAACATTTTGAATGATCTTTTTAACAAATTTAAATTCATTTACATCGCCTACCAGAGGAACCATAATTTCTGGAATAATATTATATTCAGGATGTTTATTTTTAACACTAATAGCAGCATTAATAATTGCAGTTGTTTGCATTTGAACTATTTCAGGAAAAGTGATAGCGAGCCTACATCCTCTATGGCCCATCATAGGATTAAACTCATGCAAATCATTTATTACATTTTCTAATTCATTTAGAGAGATTTTTAATTTAATTGCTAGGTCATTTATATCCTCTTTTTTAGTAGGTAAAAATTCATGTAAAGGTGGATCAAGTAATCGAATAGTTATTGGTTTTCCTTTTAAGGCTTCATACATTTCTTCAAAATCTTTTTGTTGGAATTCTAGCAATTTATCTAAAGATTTTTTTCTTTTTTCAGTTGTTTTTGATACAATCATTTCACGAATTATTTGGATTCTTGTACCTTCGAAGAACATATGTTCTGTTCTACAAAGTCCAACACCTTCAGCCCCCAATTTAATAGCCTGTAAAACATCTTTTGGGGTATCTGCATTAGTATAAACTTTTAAATTTCGAACAGAATCGGCCCATTTCATATATTTTTCGAAATTTCCTGATATTTTTGATTCTGATGTACTAATTTTGTCTTTATAAATTTTTCCGGTAGAACCATCGAGTGAAATATATTCACCCTCTTTTATAGTTTGATTTCCTAATTTAAAATATTTTTGTTCTTCATTTATTATTATATCTCCACATCCTGAAACACAACAAGTCCCCATGCCTCTTGCTACAACAGCCGCATGAGATGTCATTCCTCCACGAACAGTTAATATTCCTTCAGAAACAGCCATCCCTTCAATATCTTCAGGAGAAGTTTCTAACCTAACAAGTATTACCTGATCTCCATTTTTAACTAAAGTTTTAGCATTTTCGGCATTAAAAACAACTTTTCCACAAGCTGCTCCTGGGGATGCGGCTAATCCTTCTCCAATTAACATAGCGTTTTTAATATCTTTTTGATCAAATTGAGGATGTAAAAGTGAATCCAGTTGCTTAGGATCAACTCTTAGAATTGCCTCTTTTTTACTTATTTTACCTTCGTCTACAAGATCAACCGCTATTTTTAAAGCTGCTTTAGCTGTTCTTTTTCCATTTCTGGTTTGAAGCATATATAATTTACTGTTTTCAATTGTAAATTCCATATCTTGCATATCTAAATAATGAGCTTCTAAGGTATTAGCAGTTTTAGCAAATTGTTCATATATATTAGGCATAAGATCCTTTAAATATTTAATTTCTTTTGGAGTTCTAATTCCTGCGACAACATCTTCTCCTTGAGCATTCATTAAATATTCTCCAAATAGTTTTTTATCTCCTGTGGCAGGATTGCGTGTAAAAGCTACACCTGTTCCTGAATTTTCTCCAGAATTACCAAATACCATTGCTTGTATATTTACAGCGGTTCCCCAACTATATGGAATATCATTCATTCTTCTATATATATTTGCACGAGGATTATCCCATGATTTAAAAACTGCTTTTACAGCTTCAATTAACTGTAGTTTTGGATTATTAGGGAAATCCTCATGTTTATTTTCCTTATAAATATTTTTAAATTCGGTTATTAATTCTTTTAAATCATTTTCAGATAATTCTGTATCAAATTTAACACCTTTTTCTTTTTTCTTTTTTTCCATTATATTTTCAAATTCAGATTTTGGGATTTCCATTACTACATCAGAAAACATCTGAATAAATCTACGATATGAATCGTAAGCAAAACGTGGATTTTTAGTTAACTTAGCAAATCCTTCTACAACATTATCATTAAGGCCTAAATTTAATATGGTGTCCATCATACCAGGCATAGAAGCTCTTGAACCAGAACGCACAGAAACTAATAATGGATTGCTAAAATCTCCAAATTTTTTACCTGTTAATTGTTCGATTTTAGAAAGGTTATTATAAATTTCTGTTTCAATATTTGAATTAATTTTTTTTCCATCATTATAATATTTTGCACAAGCCTCAGTTGAAACAGTGAATCCTTGTGGTACAGGCATTCCTAAAGAAGTCATTTCTGCTAAATTTGCTCCTTTTCCGCCCAAAAGATCTCTCATGTTTCCGCTACCTTCAGAAAAAAGATAAACATATTTATTGCTCATTTGAATTAACCTCCCAAATTTATACAAAAAAGAGTATAGCAAATATTATTTGTTTTTTCAATATATTTTATTCTTAAAATTATGAAATTTTAGAGCAATATAAATAATAATTATTTCATTATTTTCATATAAAGTAAAAATTTTACATATAATGGAACTTAGATTATTTTTGTTTTGTTTTTTGAAAATATACATCCGCAGTAATTTTGTCGATAAAGATTATATTTTTTTGAAATTTGTAAGGATCTTTTAAATCCTTCATTTTTTTTAAAGTCAGCATAAAGATATTTAACATTAAAATTTTGTGAATTTTTTTCACCTATTTCGTTTATTTTCTGAGAATTTTTATGAGGACTAATAGATAATGTAGTTGTAAAATAATCAAATTTATGTTTTAAGGCATATTTGGCTGTTTCAAATATTCTTAGCTCATAACATTTGTAGCATCTGTTGCCTTTTTCTGGTTCATTTTCAAAGCCTTTTATATAATTGTAGAATTCTAAATTGTTAAATTCTATTTCTATAAAATTATTTTTATTTTTTATTTTTAATTCAAAATCATTTATAAATTTTTTTTGTTCATTAAGCCGTTTAATGTATTCAGAATGAGGGTGAATATTAGGATTATAAAAAAATACAGTTATATTAAAAAAAGAAGATAAATATTCTAAAACATAACTACTACAGGGAGCACAGCAACTATGAAGAAGTAAAGAATATTTTTTATTTTCTAAATCTATATTATTTAAAATTTGTTCTAGTTTTTTTTGATAATTTATATTTTGCATATTTTTTATATATTTAATATGTTTTTCGATTCTCAACATACAAATTAATATTTGAGAGCGATATCATATTCCTTTCTTAATAGTTAAAATTAATTATTAAACTATTATTAATTTATATAAAAAATTATAACTTAAAAAATATCTAAAATCTACATAAATAATATCCTCAAAAATGATTTTAATATTAGTAAAAATTAAAACAAAAATATTATTGTGTTTAGATTTTAACTTTTTCTTTATATTTATTTAAATTTAATTTTACATATTTTGTTCTAAATCATAAAGTTTGTCCATATGTATTAACTAGAAAGGATGGACACATATGAAATTAAAAAATGATCAAGATATTTTTTTAAAAATAATAAAAAATTTCCCGCAATCACTTTATAGTTTATTTAAAAAAATTCCAGTTGAAATTATAACAATTATTCAAGAAATAAGAATAAGATCAGATAAACCTATATCTTTAGTAACAAATTCCAAAGTTTATTTTTTAACGTGTTTAGGAATGCCCACTGTAAGTATGGATGCAAATTTACTGATTAGTTCTCAAGAAGAAATTTTTAAAATTTATAACAGAATGTGTGAATATTCTGTATATAGTTATCATAATCAAATAAAAAATGGGTTTATTACAATAGAAGGTGGGCATAGAGTAGGAATTTGTGGTACAGCTGTTTTGGATAATTCTGATATAACTAATATAAAAAATATATCATCTTTAAATATTAGAATAGCTCGTCAAATTTCTTCAACTAATCTAGATTTTTTAAAAGGAATAGGTTTAGAAAAAGGAGGAGCCTTATTTATTGGACCGCCATCTTCAGGGAAAACAACTTTACTACGAGAAATAGCTAAAAATCTTTCAATTGGAGCATTAGGAACAATGAAAAAAGTAACAGTTATAGATGAAAGAGGAGAAATAGCTGCTATGGTTGAAGGGCATGCTCAAAATGATTTAGGTTTTTGCGATATTTTAAATTTATTTCCAAAAGCTGAAGGAATTATTCACTCAATTAGATCATTATCTCCTGATTTTATAGTTTGTGATGAATTAGGGAAAGAAAAAGAAATTTTGGCAGTAAAAGAAATTTTAAATTCAGGAGTGAATATAATTGCTAGTATACATGCAAAAAATGTTGCTGAATTTATAAAGAAAGATACAGCAAAGTTTCTTATTAAAACAGGAGCATTTAAAAAAATAATTGTGTTAAAAAATGATCCATTACCAGGAACAATAGACACAGTATATGAGGAGGAAGAAATAAATGATAAAATTAACAGGAATGTTAATTCTGATATTATCAGGAATAATGGGAGGATATGTGGCATCGCGTAAACTTAAAATGAGAGTTGATTTTTTAAGTGAAATAATCAAATTTATATCATTTTGTGAAACTAGAATAAGATATTCTCAAAGTCCTATAAGAGAAATTTTTAAAGATTATGATAATTCTTCTTTAATTTTTGGAATGCTTAAAAATTGTAATGATAAAATAAATAATAATATACCATTTGAACAATCATGGAAACTTTCTATTAATGAAATTTCAAATGAATTTGGGCTTTCAAATCAAGATAAATGCTTAATAAAAGATTTTGGAATTAATTTAGGATCTAGTGATATCAAAGGGCAAATATCAAATTGCAAATTAAGTTCTAAACTTATTAAAAATATATTAAGTGAAGCTTATGAAATTAAAAACACAAAAAGCAAATTATATCTAACATTAGGATCTTCTCTAGGGTTAATTGTTGTATTAATTTTATGTTGATTAATGGAGGGATTTATTAATGGAAGTTGATTTGATTTTTAAAA
>CAYJNP010000054.1:0-1695 GCA_964371665.1 uncultured Eubacteriales bacterium
TGGCACTCAAATTAAAATAAATAAACTAATTAACAATGTAGATTTAAAAAACTATGATGGGAAAGAACCTAAAATTTTAACAGAAGATGAAATTGAGGCTAATAAAGATAATAAAAGAGTAGGTTCTTTAATAGAATGTGAAGAAGTATAATATTCAAAAAATAAAGAATCACCAGCTTAGCCGGTGGTTCTTTACTAATTTAATTATCCACGCATTTGAACATGATAGGCATTTTCAAATACTCTGTGTATTCTTCGCAATTCATCTATTGAAAAACCATTGTTACTATTATATGAATATATCGCATTTTCTGTTTTTTTCACTAAATCTTTTAATTCATAAGCCTCAAAACAAGAATATGGACTTCCATCTAACCTATTTGCATAAATCGTAGCTTGCGATATCCATTCTGCATCTACTTTGCCTATTAAAAACGCTTCTTTTGAATTCGCAGAACTTGAACTATTCCCTGCATAAACACAAACTGAATAACAAATCATTATTACCCCTATTAATAAAATTGCCGAAACAATAACTTGTGATTTTTTCATTTTAAAAATCTCCTTTTTTACAATTTCACATGACTATTTTAAGAAAAAATTAAATCAAAAATACTAGTTTGAGAATTTTGTCTCCTATAAAAAGCCTCCCTATGTTGAAGAGTATCTCCAAATATCATATCTAGCTTTTCTAATTCACTTAATGAAAAATCGCTATTACTATTATATGAAGATATTAATCTTTTAACTTTTTCAAGGGATTTTTGCAATTCATTATATTCCAAACAAGAATATGGATCTTTCTCTAATTGATTTGCATAAACTGTAGCTTGTTCTATCCATACCCTATCTGATGGTATTTCAATAAATTTTAATCTTTGATCTAAATTATCAGGTGAAAAATCTTGTGCTGAAATAGATTTAGTTAATGATTTTCCTAAAACATAATCATATCTAGATTCAGCTGAAACCACTCTTGTTAAACCATCGTTGTAAAATGTAACTTTAAATTTTTGTGAATTATATTCAGGATTGTAAGCATCTAAAACAATATAATTCATTCGTCCTACCGTTAAAGCTTTAGTTAAATCAGACGCTGAAAAAAATGAATATGATCCATCTGGATTTAATTTTGCTAAAAACTCTTGATATTCATTTTTAACTGGTTCATAGACTTTTAATGTCGAATAGTAAGCATCCAAACATTTTCCAAGACTAGGGATTTCAATAAAATATTTTGTACCATCTTTTATATATAAAGTGGATTCATTTTGAACATCTTCATAAAATTTATTTAAAATAGCAGCAACATATTGCTCCGATATAGGAATCGTTTCTCTTATTGCAGATTCATAAGAAATATCTGTCCCAGTACGTACCGCAAAATCATATGCAACCGTGATTTTACCAAGCTTATTTAAAATATCGCCTACATTTGAATTTAGTACATTTGAATATAACCCTTTATTATTGCTATTTAATGGAACTTTCGAAGCATGACTATCTCCAAATGTTTCAAACTCTTCATGTACATTTTTTCTTATTAAAGTATATCTAATTCCAGCAGAATGAGCAGGACATCCTATATCACTCAGATAATGTATAGCTTTTCCAAGAGATGAAAAAGCTTCAACAATATTATTATTTTTATATTGATTTATTGCAGTATAATAATGTTCTTCAAATCTAGTTCTA
>CAYJNP010000054.1:1705-5490 GCA_964371665.1 uncultured Eubacteriales bacterium
AAGCATTGATTGGAGTATTCTCAAAAGGATTTTTTCCATTTCCATTTTTATAATACGATCCTAAATTTGAATTTGATCCAGAACAAACGTAATAATGTGTTCCTGGAATCGATTCTTCCCAATCTGGCGACATAGTTCCACTTTTAAGCTTATTATATGCCTGTAAATTGTTTTTATAAAAATCATAAACATTATTTTTACCATCCTGAATTAATAAATTGCAAGCTTTATTTAATATAACTTCATGTGTATGCGTTCCCCAAGCAAACCCATTTATAGGCATTACTAAGTTTAAATTCAAAATTACTAAAGCCAATAATAAAAATCGTTTTATAATATTTTTCATATTAAACCCTTCCTTTTAATTTAATATAATATATTATAAAACTTATCTATTAAAAAATAAACCCAAATACACAAAAATAGCAAAATATATAATTTATCGTTATAATTTCAAGTATTAATATAATAAATTTTATAAACGTAAATCTTATCTATACTATTTTTTAAAAATAAAATTTATCTAAAACATATTCAACTGATTTTAATGTGTTAAAAATAAATATTTATAATATAAATTTAATAATCTTAATTTCGTTCTTCTTTATTTATTTTTTCTACTAATGATTTACAATACAAATTCTTGCGACTAATATTTTGATTCCAAGCAAATAAATGCGAATTAATATATTGAACTGACCGTTGTTTAACATTAGTTCTTAATATTTTAGTTTCATTTAACTTAACATTTTCATCACCATTTTCTT
This sequence comes from uncultured Eubacteriales bacterium, assembly GCA_964371665.1. Lineage (GTDB taxonomy): Bacteria > Bacillota > Clostridia > Oscillospirales > Acutalibacteraceae > CAYJNP01. The sequence goes on from CAYJNP010000054.1 coordinate 2,473, forward strand.
TAATTTTTCTTTTTAAATTTAATAAAGACAAATTAACTTCTTTAGTTTTTATTGTATCATTTCTTCTTTGTTTTAAAAGCGGTACTTGAGTCCAAGTACAATATTTAACTAACCTAGGATCTGCAGCGTCATAAAGTTTATTCGATTCATTTTCATTATTGTCATTTTCAACACTATCTTGAAATTGACCTACATTATTAGGTTGATTATTCCCGTTCAATTTTTGAATGACTGTTTCTTTTAAAATATTTGTCCTTTTCCATTGAGAAAAACCACCAGTTTTCTCAATCTCTTTAATAAGTATTGGCAATTGACTTTTTTCACATTTATTTATTTTAGCAACTTGATCATTTTTGGAACCTTGATGCAAATAAACTCCATCAGGTAAATTAGACAAATCAAATCCATGATATATTTTTTCTTTATACTGGTATGATTTTCTTTTATTAAGACCAGCATCATGTTCAAATTTAACCAATATAAGTTTTTGAGCATTCAAAACCTTTTGTGGAGTAAAAAAAAAGTTATGTTCTGTTTTTAGAGATTGAATAAGAACGTTTGAAATATTTCCAGATTTTAACGCTTCTTCATAGTCTATTTCAGAATCAAAACCAAAGTGCATCGGACCTGGTACAGGATCAAATTGTTCGGCAACTATTTTTATATTTTTTCGATTTTTATATATGTTTGAAAGACTTACTAAAATTCGACTCGTAGTTACTGCATTTCTACTATGTCCTTTAATATATATAAGAATAGATTTTGCTTTATTTTTGTTTAACTTCTTGTTTATTTTCTCAATTATTAACTTTAACCCTCTTTCAACATTATTTTCAATACAATATTCTCCGCTATCAGACATCCCTCTCAGCGCAAGAGGTCCTGCCATATTTATAGTAGTTTTTTTGATTTTTTATTTTTTTTTCTAACTAAACCATCTTTATTTTCTGAAATATCATCTCCATAAAAATGGCCTACCTCTTCTTCAATTATCTTTTGACCAAAAAATAAGTTTTTTATTTTGTCAATAAGACTTGGCTCTGCGTTCCTAACATTACTTCCTGCTAAATATTTATTAGAGTTTATTTTTTTCCTCCATGCCTCATCTCCAGATCCTGCTAAATTCATTTTTAAAACATACCCACCTGAATTTTTAGCATATTTACTAGCATTGGAAAAATTATCATATTTTTCTAAATTATTTGATTTTTCCTCAATATAATTATTTCCCATAAACTAATCTATCCTTTCAAAAAGCATTATATTAAAACAAAGCAAATTATTAAAATATTACTTATTTTATATAATATCACAAAAGATATAAAAAATCAATATATCATATAGTGAAAATGTAACATTTGATGATTAATTGTAGATGGATTTATAAAAACACTTGATAATATAATTAAAAATAATATAATAAAAAGAATTAATTAAATATGATAATGTAAAATAATTTTATAATTTAAATTTAAAAAGGAAAATAACAATTATGAATAAAAACAAAAAAAACAAAAAAAATAAAAAAACATCATCAACATCACTATTGGTAAAAATAGTATCTTTTGTATGTGCAATACTAATGATTACAGCAACATTAATTTCAGTAATTATATCTATTAAATAATACATTATATTTGAACTTATACAATATATGAAAATTTTCTTAAAAAATACTTAAAAATGATTTATTTAGTTATCTAACCACTTATCTGTATATAAATTAATAAAATCTGCCAATTTTATTGTTGTATTAAACAATGCACCATATTCCCTCAATATAGTTTAGCTATCTAATTTAAAATATATATTATTAAAACGTTCGTGTTTTTTCGGTATAAGATTTTTATCTAAAAAATATGTTAATATTTTTTTATTTTATGATATTGTTTTCTATTTATTTTAAAATAATTATTATAAAATATTATGAAAACTAGGAATTTCAAAATCTAAAAGATTTTCTAATATATATATAGCCTTTGATATTTCTATAAAAGAATCTATAATATTTTTTGTTTTTATACACACATTAACAATTTTTATTGACTGTGATATATCATCAATATCACTATGATCAACAAATATCGCTAAATGATGATTAATTTCTTCCCACATTTCTAATGTTTCATTGCTAATATTTAAAGCATCATCAATATTATTATTCAATAAACTATTTTCCATTAAATACATATTATTTTTTAGATTAGCTGTAAAATTATTAATCCATAATATTTCAAATATGTATGTTATGAAAATTAATATTATCAATGATAAAACAATCCATATTCTTTTCAAAATTATATCTCCTTTTTTATTATATTAAAATCTCTATTCTTATTTGCAGTCATAATAAAAATATCTTCTACTTTTAAATTTTTACCTTTTAATATTCCTAGAACCCAATCTTTAGAAATTTGACAAATAGCCATAGAATCATCAGCAAATTGTCCATCACTAACAACAACTATATCTAAACCTTTATTGGGAAGAACTACACCTAACATCGAAGCATCTGCTTCCTTATATTTAGATTTTTTTAATATACTTAAATTTCCATTAGTTTCAACTATTGCATATGCTACTTCATTTATATCAAAAACATCGGCTTGTCTTAATTGTTCTGTTAAATCTTCTGTTGCCATTCTAAGTCTTTTCATTTCTTTTTGATCAATTTTTCCATCGTTTACTATTATAATTGGCCTTCCACAAATAAATCTTCTAAATTTATAATGTTTAAGCATAATACAAGATAATATAATTTCAAATGAAACTAACGCTATCATTGGAACTATACCACTAATAAGAGGTTGTGCTGTATTTTGCATAGGTATAGCAGCAATGTCTGAAATTAAAAGTGCTACAACTAGTTCTGAAGTTTGTAATTCACTTATTTGCCTTTTCCCCATCAATTTTAATGCAGCAATTATTAACACATATAATATCAACGATCTAACAAATGATACCGCCATAAACTAAATTTTCCTCCATTACATATATTTTTTAAGATTTAAATTTATA
>CAYJNP010000055.1:0-5381 GCA_964371665.1 uncultured Eubacteriales bacterium
TGGAAATGGGATTACAAAATATTCATCTAATTATTTATTTCAAAGCGGTGTAGATTTAATAACTACAGGTAATCATGCTTTTAAAAGATATGAAATTTATGATTTATTTGAAAACGAAAAAAGATTAATTCGACCAGCAAATTTCCCAGAATCTACAACACCTGGATCTGGATTTTGTATAATTGATTTTTTATATACTAAAGTCTGTGTAATAAATTTAATGGGTACTGTTTATATGGAAAATTTGGATTGTCCTTATAAAATTATAGATAAAATATTAAATAAAGTTAAAAATATCCCAATTAAAATATTAGATTTTCATGCAGAAGCAACTGCAGAAAAACGAGCTTTAGGATTTTATTTAGATGGAAAAATATCGGTTTTTTTAGGAACGCATACACATGTTCAAACTGCTGACGAAACAATTTTTTTAAATGGTATGGGTTATATAACAGATTTAGGAATGACCGGCGCTAAAGATTCAGTATTAGGAGTATCTCCACAATCAGCTATAAAAAAAATGAAAGAAAAGCTTCCTGTTAAATTTGAATTTACTAAAGGAAATAATAAAATGGATTGTATTATTATTAATGTTGATAATAATACCGGAAAAACTAAAGAAATTAAAAGATATTCAATAGTTTAAAATACCTAAATCCTAGATCTATAGATTTGTGATATTTTTATTTTTTATATTCACTCATTTGTCTAATATCTATTTAAATATTTTTCTATTTCCCATTTAGTAATATCACTTCGATAACTTTCCCACTCTTCTTTTTTATACTTTATATATTTTTTAAATATATGTTTCCCTAGTGTATTTCTAATAAGTTCGTCATCTATCATAGCATCTATAGCTCTAGATAAATTTTTTGGTAAACTTTCAATTCCAATATTTTCTTTTTCAGAAGTTGTCATTTCAAATATATTAGTTTCAATTTCAGGAGAAGGCACTAAATTTTTTTCAATCCCATCTAATCCAGCAGCTAAACATACCGCCAATGCTAAATAAGGATTTGAAGCAGGATCAGGATTTCTAAGCTCTATTCTAGAACCTTCTCCCCTAGAAGCAGGTATTCTAATTAACGGACTTCGATTTTTAAGCGACCACGCAACATATATCGGAGCCTCATATCCTGGTACTAACCTTTTATAAGAATTTACAATAGGATTAGTTATTGCCGCCATACCTTTGGCATGTATCATTATTCCTGCTATAAAATTATATGCTATTTTACTTAATCCATTTTTATCTTTAGGATCAAAAAAGGCATTTTTCCCATCTTTTGAAAGTGACATATTAATATGCATCCCTGAACCAGCTTCTCCAAAAATAGGTTTTGGCATAAAAGTTGCATGTAAATTATGCTTATCAGCAATAGATTTTACTGCTAATTTAAAACTCATAATATTATCGGCAGCATTTAGTGCCTCACTATATTTAAAATCAATCTCATGTTGTCCTGGCGCACATTCATGATGAGAAGCTTCTATTTCAAATCCCATTTCTTCAAGAGTTATACATATATCTTTTCTAGCTTCTTCACCTTTATCGACAGGTCCTAATTCGAAATATCTCCCTTCATCTATAGTTTTAGTAGTTGCTTTTCCATTTTTATCTGTTTGAAATAAAAAAAATTCACACTCTGGTCCTATATTAAAAGAAAATCCCATGCTAGAAGCTTTTTTTATAGTTTTTCTTAAAATATATCTGGGGTCTCCCTCAAAAGGGGTTCCATTAGGATTATAAATATCACATATTATTCTAGCAACTCTACTTTCACCACTAGAATTCCAAGGATATATCATAAATGTATCTAAATCAGGATACAAATACATATCGGATTCTTCTATTCGAACAAAACCTTCTATTGAAGAACCGTCAAACATACATTTATTAGCAATGGCTTTCTCGAGTTGACTTTTTGTTATTGCAACATTTTTGCATGATCCAAAAATATCAGTGAATTGCAGACGAATAAATCTTACATTTTCATCGTTAACAATTTTTATTATATTTTCTTTATTATATTTAGAATTTTTCATTTTAACTCCTTTAAATTATCTCCAAAATAAGTAATAGCTTTTGTTTTACAAATATCTCCACAACCATGGCATCCTTCAAAACAACCATCAGGATTGATTACTTTAGGTTTTTTATTTGACCCTATTTTATAAACATCATTTTTGCATTTTTTAAAGCAAATCATACATCCATTACACTTATTATAGTCAATAATAGGATACCAATATTTACTCATTTATATTCTCTCCTTTTTTTGTTTAAAACTTAATTTTTGTGAATATATTATTGGTAATTGTATTAAAAAATATTAATATTGTCAAATCTGACTATTAAAAAATAAAATAAAAAATATTTATATTAAAATTGACTCGTTTTAATGAAACAAAAAAGAAATCTGACCAAACTTAATATATCAGATTTCTCATATGTAAAAAATAATTTACAATATTTTTAATTACTAAGAATAAATAATTATAATATACTAAAAATATTAATATCCATTCTTATGGTCACGTATCATATATGCAGGATAATCCAAATAAGCATAATCCAAATCAATAGCTGAATCTATTCCAGAAATAGTTCCTCTTGGACCTGCTCCATATTGCCACATTCCACATTCTCTAGAAGGGGATCTCCCTGCAGCGGAATTCCAAGCTACTTTGCCTTCATCTCCAATCCAATGTGCAAGCCACAAAGCGTACCTTTCATTTGGTTTAATAGTACTTGTATTAAGATGATTATTAAGCCAATTTGGATTTGCATATAAACTCACCCAATAACCAGCTTGCTCCATTATATTTGCAAAAGTTATAAAAGCTCCTGTTAATTGATTTCTATCTATTTTACCTAACCATTTATCATCTTCTATGTCAACTGCAAATGGATATTCAAACTTATCTATTCCACAATCTTTTAAGGCGTTTATGCAATTATTAGCCTCTATAATTGCCATATCATTATTTTCCGCATAAAAATAATGATAAACTCCTCTTTTTATTCCTACACGCTTAGTTTCATTCATATTGCGTTTAAACTGGCTATCAAGTTGATATGAACCATTTTTATCCCATCCTAATCTAATCATAGCAAAATCAACTTTTCCTGAACTTTTCACAGCATCCCAATTAATAGAGCCTTGAGCATAAGAAACATCAATCCCTTTTGCCAACGGATCTATAGCATAACAACTCATCCCAAAAACCATACCCATAACCATTATAAATAATGATAATTTAAAAATAGACTTTCCAACACGCTTCAAAAAAACACTCCAATTCAAATATTATTTAGTAAAACATATATTTCAATATATTCCTTTGGTATTATATCACATCTTTTATATTGAGGCAACAAATATGCAAAAAATATCTTTTAAAACAATATATTTATTAAAAATAAGATACACTATTGTATTTTGTTTAATAAGCTTTTGTATTGGTTCTTTAAGTATAATAAATTTATTAATTGTAAAAATTTTAATTTTTCCAATTGTAATTACTTATTCATTAATTATGATTGTATACGCAAAACTTAATTTTAAAAATAGTACTTATAAACTATATAATAAACTAATCATTATAAATTTTGGTGTTTTAATAAAAAATCAAATATCAATTAATACTAGTAAACTGCAATATATTAAACTAGTTCAAACTCCATTACAAAGAAAACTTTCGATATGTACATTAATATTTCATTTATCCGGATCAAAAGCTCGACTTTCAAATTTAGATTTAGATATTGGAATTCAAATTAAAAATAAAATTTTAAAAAAATTATAATTTAATTTTTATAAAGATTAATGTTAAATAAATACCAGGGAGAAAATATTAATGAAACTTAATAAGACTCATCCATATACTCTTTTACAATATTTATCTAAGTTTTCTTTCTTAATTATAATTCCTGTTCTGCAACAAATAATTATAAACCCAAAAAAATTATGGGAAATCATTAGTTCTTTGGGAATTAATATCATTACAATATTTTTAATTTTATTTTTTTCCATCAACAAATATAATTCAATTAAATATAAAAATTTAGATTCACATCTATATTTTTCTAAAGGATTTATTGTTAAATCTATTTCTATAATTCCATATAAAAATATCCACTCAATATCATCTACTCAAACTATGATTCCTTATTTTTTTGGATCTATAAATTTAAAACTGTATACTCCCTCAAAAAATGAACTTAATGCCGATATAAACTTAAATTTATCTAAAAAAAAATTAAACTCTATTATTAATAATATTGCTTCAAAATCAAAAAGTAAATCTATTTATTATGCTGATAATTTTAAAATTTTATTAATGTCTGCCTTTTGGTCTAACTCAGCTACTGGACTTTTAATTTTAGCGCCGTTTATTAATAAATTAGGATACATAATAGGTGATGAAGCTCAACAAAGGCTATATTCAACTGTAAATTTAAGTTTACAATTAGTTGCTATTGGAATTCCTCCTTTAGCTGCTATAACTGCTTATTTATTGTTAATAGGTTGGTTTATTTCCTTAATTGTTCAATTTTTTAGATATTCTGGATTTAAAGTAAATATTTTAAATAACAATTATATTTTAATAACAAGGGGTATTATTAATAATTATAAAAGAATATTAAGCGTTAAAAATATAAATGCTATATCAACAAAACAAGGGCTATTAATGAAGATCTTTAAAATACAAAATTTATATATAAATGCTATTGGAAATCACAAAGAAAAAGGAAATAAAAATCTACTTATTGCATTTGAAAATAAAAATAATTTTAATAATATTTTAACTAAAATATTTGACAATAAATTTTCTGAAAAAAATTTAAAGAATCAAATAAAACCAGAGAAAAATGCTTTAATGAGTTTTATTTTATTTCCTTTAATAACATTAAATATAAGTGTTATTTCATTTATAATATTTTTTTTAAAAAAATATATAAATGATATTATATTATTAATTTTTATATTTATAATTCCATTAATATTTTGGTGGTTACTTTTTAAAATATTTGCTTATAAAACATCAGGGATAAATCTGTTTACAACTTTTTTAGAAATAAATGGATATAAAAGATTTTCATTAATATCATCTAAAGTATCTATAAATAAAATTCAATCGATAAAAATAACGCAAAATTTTATACAACAATTATATAATCGTGCCCATGTAAAAATATATATTTATTCTAAACAAAAATATTTTTTAAAAGTTAAAATTCTTAATAAATATAATGTTGAAAATTTTGTGGAAAAAGTTGAAAAGTTGTTAATTTTAAATATATTAAAATAAATTTTTTGTAAAGTTTAATATTAATCAAAAATAATAATAGAAAATAAAAAATATATATGGTA
>CAYJNP010000056.1:0-5289 GCA_964371665.1 uncultured Eubacteriales bacterium
AATATTAAAAAAATATTAAAAATTGAACTTCATAAAATCTCCTTAGCTTTGTCAGAAGAAAAACTAAATAAATTTTTTATCTATTATAATACTCTTATAGAATGGAATAAAAAAATTAATTTAACAGCAATAATTGAACCTCAAGAAATAGTCATTAAGCATTTTATTGATAGTTTAATTTTACTAAAATATGTAAAATTCAACAATAAGACTAATTTAATAGATATCGGAACAGGTGCAGATTTCCCAGGAATTCCATTAAAAATAGCAAATGAAAATATTAATCTAACTCTTTTAGATAGTTTAAATAAAAGACTATTATTTTTAAAAGAACTCACTAATAAATTAAGATTAGATACTGAAATAATTCATGCTCGTGCTGAAGAAGCTTCAACCAAAACTAAATTTAGGGAAAAATTTGATATAGCAACATCTAGGGCTGTAGCTTCTTTAAATATTTTATCTGAATATTCTTTGCCATATATTAAAAAAGGCGGATTATTTATTGCTATGAAAGGTCCAAATGTATCTTTAGAAATTAATAATTCTAAAAATGCGATTGCTATTTTAGGGGGTAAAATAGAACAAATCGAAAAATATAATATAAACAATAATGAACGTAGCTTAGTAATTATAAGAAAAATAAAAAATATTTCAGATAAATATCCAAGACATGGTTCTAAAATATCTAAATCTCCTTTATAAGACAAATATATTTAAAAATATTTATAAATATTCATCTATTTATCGACAAATAAATCATTATTTAATTAGTATATTGTTTTTTATAGAGGACAAGTTATTTGGAGGTGAAGTGTCTCGTGATTTTTATTAATAATAATATTAAAAAAGAAAAGAAAATAAAATTTATAAAAATAAAAAATATCATTCCAAATAAAGTACAACAAAGAACAACTTTAAACCAAGATTCAATAAGAGAATTAGCTCAAAGCATTAAAGAAAATGGTTTAATACATCCAATAATAGTTAGAAAATTATCTGTTAATAAATATGAATTAATCTCTGGAGAACGAAGGTTAAGAGCAATTAAATTTTTAAAAAAAATTAAAATTTTATGTATGGTAATAGAATGTGATAATAATAAATCATCAATGTTTGCTCTCACAACTAATCTACAAAGAAAGAATTTAAATTTTTTTGAAGAAGCAGAAGCAATCTGGAATTTGATGGGATATTTAAATATTACGGTAGAAGAAATTGCAATACAACTTGGAAAAAAAGAATCAATAATTAAAGATAAATTAAAAATTTTAATGCTTAGTATCAACGAACGAGAAAGTATTATTAAAACAAAATTAACAGAAAAGCATGTTATGGCTTTGTTAAAATTAAAAATTAAAGATGAACGAATCCAAACATTAAATTATATAATAAACAATAAATTAGATGCACAACAATCTGAAATTTATATAGATGATATAATAAGAATAAAAGAAAAAAAAAGACACTAACATAAAATTTATAATAAAAGATATAAGAATATTTATAAATACACTAGATAAAGCACTTAAGACCATGAGAACATCAGGAATAAATGCTTTGTCAAAACATAATGAAACAGACGACTACATTGAGTATACTATAAAAATACCAAAAGAAAATAAAGATAAAATAGTATTAAATCAATGGGCATTAAATAAAAATTTTCACAGTGAAACTGACGAAAAAACTGAAAAAATAACTATTGGTTTTTAGATTCGTCAAATTAAAAATTGCTTACAAGTTTTTACTTACCCCTTTCAATTATCCCTTTTTAGATAAAGCCTATTATGGAATTTATTATTTCAAATTTAAATAGGCTTTTATCTATCAATAACAATTAGTAAAAATCAGCATCTGTTTTTATGATGCTGATTTTTTTAAAGATAGAAAACAAACTAGAACTTATAAAAATAAAAAATTATATATTTTAAATTTTAGTTTCTGTTTCTTTTGTCATATTTTCTAAAAAATATGATATTTTTTCTTTAATTATTTTTGGAACTGGTAAATTACAAAGTATCATATTTTTTAATATACTTAAACATTCATGTAATATAAATATTATTGAAAAAAATTCGCATAATCCTAATTCTTCAAAACCTAAAATTTGTATATATTGCTCAGGAATCATAAATAATAGATTTATTCTAATGATACAATCTATACACATAAAAAAAATAATACAAATAAACATTGCCGATTTTCTAATTGCTCCGTTAATACCTATTGTTGAATTTATTTTTTTTTCTTTTATTGATCTTAAGGTTCCTAAAATTATATCTAGCATAATTGACACGCCTAAAATCATTATAATGGAATTGTTACCTAAACTTTGTATTATTTCAGTTAACATATTAACATCCCCTATTTATTTGCTATTGATATATTTTTAAAACTTGACCTGCATAAATTAAATTAGAATCAGATATTTCATTATCTTCAGCAATTTTTTGATATGTTGTTCCATATTTTGCTGCAATTCCACTTAATGTATCTCCTGATTTAACTGTATAGTTTACAAAAGAATTAGAATTTTCTGATGAATCAGATGGTACCTTTAAAATTTGTCCGGAATAAATTAAATTTGGATCACTAATATTATTAATTTTAGCTAAATATTGATAAGTTGTATTGTATTTTGCTGCAATTCCACTTAATGTATCTCCTGATTTAACTGTATAATAAGAATCGTTATTTGTGTTAGTTGAATTGTTTTCTGAACTTGAGGGTTTTGATGAACTTGAACTTTCACCTATTTCACTTATTAAACCTCTATACATTATATTCATATCTACATTACCACTAATTCCTGAAACACTTCCACTAGATGTATATTGCCAAATATCACAAGGCATTTGGTTAGTAGTGTAATATTGTGCAAGCCAAATTGTATATTTATTTGATAATAAGCTTGAATCTAAATAATTGTTAAACCAATTTAAACTAGAATACACACCTGCCCAATACCCTGCTTTTTCAATTTCAGAACAAAAAGCTACACACATATTTGTTCTTGTATCAGTATTAGTACTATTTAATATACTTGGATCTTCAATATCAAAATATATAGGTAAATTCAAAGGTACTCCTGCTGATTTTACAATTGACAAGCAATATTCAGCTTCATTTTTAGCTCCTTGTACAGATTCAGCATAGCTATAATGATAAACCCCTACTGGTATCTGAACTGCTTTAGCATTTTTTATATTTTGTTGAAAATATTTATCTTCTTGTCCAGCATCTTGACCATATCCTGAACGAATGATTGCAAATTCAATCCCTGAATTCTTTACTTTTTCCCAATCAATATTCCCTTGCCATACGCTTACATCAATTCCTTTTTTGTTCATGAGTAGTCATCCTCCTATTATAAATTTGATTTTTCAAATATAGATCAAAAACATAATTTATTTGTTTCTAAATATACAAATTATTTTTAATATGTATAAAAATTAATATTTAAATAAAATTAGTTTTATAGTATAATACTCGCCAGATGATAGATTGGTAACTATCAATTTTAGGAGGATATTATAAATGATAGATAAAAAAGGACTTATTTTATCTGCAATTGAGGCAAGAAAAAAATCATATGCTCCCTACTCTAATTTTAAGGTAGGCTCAGCTCTGCTTACATCTAATGGTAAAATATATCAAGGCTGTAATATAGAATGTGCATCACTTGTTAAAGCTGTTTCAGATGGCAATTTAGAGTTTTTAGCCATTGCGATTGTTGGGGTGTTTGAATTTGATAATGATTTATTTGAAAATTTTGCTTCTCCGTGCGGGGTTTGTAGGCAATATTTAAGAGAATTTTGTAATCCTAAGTTAATGAAAATTATATTAGCTAAAAATATAAAAGACTTTCAAGTTTTCACATTAGATGAACTCTTACCTTTTAGTTTTGGACCTAATAATTTAAAATAAATATATTTAAAAATAAAAATGGGGGTTATTATGAATAACATGAAATTAAAGGCAAATAAAATTAGAAAATCTACTCTTAAAACTATAGGAACATTAGGTGTAGGACATATTGGAGGATCATTATCTATTGTAGATTTACTTGTAGTTTTATATGAAAAACATATGAATATAGATCCTAAAAATCCTAAAATGGAAGGTAGAGATAGATTAATTGTCTCAAAAGGGCATAGTGGTCCGGCAGTTTATGCCATGTTAAGCAATAAAGGCTTTTTTCCAGAAGAATGGCTTAGTACTCTTAATCAATCAGGAACAAATCTTCCTAGCCATTGTGATATGAATAAAACTCCTGGAATTGATATGACAACAGGTTCTTTAGGTCAAGGTTTTTCCTGTGCAATGGGAATAGCAAAAGCTTCAAAACTAAGAAATGACAATGCCATAATATATACTATTATTGGCGATGGAGAATCTCAGGAAGGACAAATATGGGAATCTGCAATGTTTGCTTCTCATCATAAATTAAATAATATAATAGCATTCACAGACTATAATAAACTTCAATTAGATGGAGCTATTGATGATATATGTAGTATTGAGCCAATTGATAAAAAATGGGAATCATTTGGATGGAATACAATTATAGTTAGAGATGGCCATGATTGTGATGAAATAGATAAGGCTATTATTAAAGCTAAAAAATCAAAAAAACCTTCTATGATTATATTAAACACGATTAAAGGAAAGGGAATTTCATTTGTCGAAAAATTGGGAGCTGGAAATCATAGTATTCCAATATCAAAAGAACAACTAGAATTAGGTCTAAAAGAATTAGGAGGTAATAACTAATGGAGATGCGCCAAATATTTGCTGAAGAACTAGATAAGTTAATGGATAAAAATAAAAATATTATATTAATAGATGCAGACTTATCTAAACCTAATGGAGTGTTTAATCTTAGAGAAAAATATCCAGATCGTGCATTTGAAGTTGGAATTGCAGAGCAAAACATGGCATCTATTGCTGCAGGAATGAGTAGCTACGGATTTATTCCATTTATAAATACATTTACAGCGTTTGCAAGCCGAAGAATTTGTGATCAAGTAGCAATTTCAATAGCATATGCAAAACAAAATGTTAAAATTATTGGAACTGATCCTGGAATAAGTGCAGAATTTAATGGTGGCACACATATGAGTATTGAAGATATTGGAGTTTTAAGAAGTATTCCAGACTTAGTTATATTTGAACCTGTTGATAATACTCAACTTAAAAAATTATTACCTAAAATTGTAGAACATAAAGGTCCTGTATATATAAGAATGTTTAGGAAAAAAATAGACGATGTTTTCACTGAAAAAG
>CAYJNP010000057.1:0-5226 GCA_964371665.1 uncultured Eubacteriales bacterium
AACTGTGTATCTTCTGAAACTAAATTTTCTTCTAATCCCATAGCTGCAGTAAACATTTTAAAAACAGACCCAGGATAATAAGTATCACTTACAGCTTTATTTCTCCATTGCTGATTTAGGGCTTCAGAGCGAGCACTAGCTTTTTGATCTTCTTGCAAAGAATTTATATAATCAATAGATTCTTGTTTATTAATAGTAAAAGGATCATTTAAATCAAATCCTTCTTTAATAGCCATCGCTAATATTTCACCATTTTCAACATTCATAACAATAGCTGCTGCTCTATTTTTTACCTTATTATTATCTATTCCCTCTTGCAAATGTTTTTCTAAAATATGTTGAACAACTTCATCTATAGATAATACTAAATTATAACCATTCTTAGCCGGAACCATCTGTTCATAATCAAATGGCATATCTGTTCCAGTTGCATTTTTCGCAGTAATTAATTTGCCATGTTCTCCTGTTAATTCTTGGTTATAGTATTGCTCAATTCCTAATAAACCTTGGCTATCAGTACCTGTAAATCCTAAAACAGCAGATGCAAAATCACCAAATGGATAATATCTCTTATAATCTTCAATTAGTCGTATTCCATCAGATAATTTATTATCATTTTTAAATTTTATTATTTTTTCCTTATCATCATTTTCAATTTTTCTTTTAAGAATAGTATAATAAGATCTTTGTTTGGCTTTTTCTAATATTTCTTCTTTTTCCATATGTAGTATATCAGCTAAACCATCAGATACAAGTTCTTTTTTTTCATCTTCTTTTAAATAAGCTGGTTCTAATACAACCGTCCAAACTGTTGCACTTTGAGCCAATGGTTTCATATTACGATCATATATAGTCCCTCTTTGAGCATTTATTATAGTATCCTTAAGTTGCTGAGAAATTGCTTTATTTTGCAAATATTCTCCCTGTATCAATTGTAAATATATAAGCCTGAACACCATTAATATAAAACATATACTTAACCCCACAAGTACAATTAAAGACCTTCTCCACATCCTAACAGTGGTTCCCTTTGGCATTATAAGCTCCTCCTATAGGTATGCTTCTCAATAATAAAAATATTATAATTTATATTATACAAAAATTAAAGACCCATCTAAAAATAAAATTAAGAGTCAAGATTTTTCTCAACCCTTTCATAATTAAATAATATTTTTAGTATCGATCAATTATTCATTTCTAACTAAATAAATTCTTTATACTGTCAAATAAGCTATCAAACTTTTTTTCATATACAATTTCCGCTTTGTCTCCATCAGACAAAATAATATAATCGATCTGAGAAGGTTCAATTTTATTCATAAAGAGCTCATTTCTAGCATAATTTTCTACATATTTAAGCGACATCTGAGATTCGGCTTTCATTTTAAGTTGAGTATTTATGCTCTCACTTTCAGATAAAGTTTTATTAGCTACATTTAATTCTTCCGTTAACTCAGTAAGTTGCACACGACTATATATCATCACAGCTAAAACAGAAATAATTCCCACACAAATAAACGAAATATATAACATTGATAAAACCCTATTTTTTTTATTTTTCATAAAATGTGAATTTTTTTTAGAAATTTGTATAACTTGAGCTGAATGATTTGTTTCTTTTTCTTCAAACAATGAAAGATCATAAGCTAAATTTTTTTTATTCATAAATATAAATCCACATCCTTAATCCTTTTAAAATCTCACAATTTAATACATCCTCTAAGTTTAGCACTTCTACTTCTTTGATTATTTTTTAATTCATTTTCAGAAGCTATTATGGGCTTTTTATTTATCAACCTAGCTTTTGGCTTGTTCTCGCAAATACAAACAGGGAAATCCACTGGGCAAACACAACCTGTGCACCATGATAACATAGTTTTCTTAACTATTCTATCTTCTAAAGAATGAAATGTAATTACCACTAATCTTCCCCCTGGCTTCAAACACGAAAATGCTTCTTGTAATCCTTTTTCTAAAACTTCTAATTCTTTATTAACTACTATTCTAATGGCTTGAAATGTCTTTCTTGCTGGATGTCCAACCCTTCTAATTGATGCAGGAACTGAATTTTTTATTATTTCAGCTAATTCTAAAGTTGTTTCAATTTTCTTTTTTTCTCTATATTTTATTATAGATTTAACTATACTTTTAGAAAATTTTTCTTCACCATATTTTCTAATTATAAAAACTAAATCTTCATATTTATAATTATTAATTATGTCATATGCCGATACCCCCGACTTACTCATCCTCATATCTAAAAAAGCATCTTGATGAAAAGAAAATCCCCTACTAGCCGTATCTAACTGGTAAGATGATACACCTATATCTAAAAGTACTCCATCCACAAAATTTATATCTAAATTTCTTAAAACAGAAATTACATTAGAAAAATTTTCTTGAATTATAATAGAAAAATTATTATAATAAAATCTCTCTTTTAATATAAAAATAGCATCAGGATCTTGATCAATAGATATAAGTTTTCCTTTATTAATATATTTTAATATCCTCTCAGAATGCCCACCACCACCAGCAGTCCCATCAACATATACTCCATCAGATTTAATATCTAGTAAATCAATAGTTTCCTCAAGCAATACAGGTTTATGTTTAAAATTCATATATTACCCTTTATAAATAACACTGTTAATATTTTTTTAAATACTATCTTAATAAAATAATACAATGTTGGTAAAACATTGTCAACAATTTATTGCAAAAATATTATTTTTTATAACTAAATATAAAACCAACATTTTATTAATCATTATCTAATTTTAATACAGACATAAATGCATCTTGGGGTACTTCTACATTTCCCAATTGTCGCATTCGCTTTTTGCCTTCTTTTTGCTTTTCAAAAAGTTTTTTCTTCCTAGTAATATCCCCTCCATAACATTTCGACAAAACATCTTTTCTAATAGCCTTAACTGTTTCTCTCGCTATAATTTTACCTCCAATACAAGCTTGTATTGGTACTTCAAACAATTGTCTTGGTATTTTGATTTTTAGTTTTTCAACCATTTTTCTGCCTCTAGTGTAAGCTTTATCTTTATGAATAATAAATGAAAGTGCATCAATTATTTCTCCATTTAAAATTATATCTAATTTCACTAAATCTGATTTTTGATACCCCACCAAATCATAGTCAAAAGAAGCATATCCACGAGTTTTTGATTTTAAAATATCAAAAAAATCATATATTATCTCGTTTAACGGTAATATATAATTTATGTCTACTCTATCTGAATCCATATATTTCATATCTTTAAAAGTTCCTCGACGTTCTTGGCATAGCTCCATTACATTCCCTACATACTCAGATGGAACATATATATGAGAATTTGTAATAGGTTCTTGTGCTTCCAATATATAAGAAGTATTAGGAAAATTAGTCGGATTATCAATATATATAACTTCAAAATCAATCTTAGTTATTTTATACACTACACTAGGAGCAGTTGTTATTAAATCTAAATTATATTCCCTTTCTAATCTTTCTTGAATTATTTCCATATGTAAAAGGCCCAAAAATCCACATCTAAAACCAAATCCTAACGCAATAGATGTTTCAGATTCAAACGAAAGAGCAGCATCATTTAACCTTAATTTCTCTAAAGCATCTCTTAAATCAGAATATCTCGCACCATCAGACGGATATATCCCGCAAAAAACCATAGGACTTACTTCTCTGTATCCTGGTAAAGCTTCTAACGCAGCATTATTCGACAAAGTAACCGTATCTCCAACTTTAGCTTCAGAAACATTCTTTATTGAAGCTACAATATATCCTACCTCACCAGCAAAAAGTTCATTCGATGCTTTAAAATCAGTTGCATGCATATATCCACATTCTACTACATTAAATTCAGAACCTGTAGCCATCATTTTTATTGTATTTCCAGTGCAAACCTTACCCTGCATAATTCTAACATAAATTATAACACCTTTATATACATCATAAAAAGAATCAAATATAAGAGCTTTTAAAGGCAATTTTATATCTCCAGATGGAAAAGGAATATTCTTTACGATGCATTCTAAAACAGATTTAATATTTTGACCAGTCTTAGCCGAAATCAAAGGCGCTTCATCAGCAACAATACCTATAATATCTTCTATTTCAGATTTCACGCGTTCAGGATCTGCATTTGGAAGGTCAATTTTATTAATTACAGGTATAATTTCAAGCCCTGCATCTACTGCTAAATATGTATTAGCTAATGTCTGCGCTTCTATTCCTTGAGAAGCATCTACTACTAAAACAGCACCCTCACAAGCAGCTAAAGCTCTTGATACTTCATAATTAAAATCAACATGGCCAGGAGTATCTATTAAATTAAAAACATATTCATGACCATCATCAGCTTTATACATAAGAGTAACCGCTCTAGCCTTAATTGTAATTCCACGTTCTCTTTCTAGTTCCATATCATCAAGTATTTGATTTTCCATATCTCTTAACGCTACAGACTGAGTTTGCTCTAAAATCCGATCAGCTAAAGTAGATTTCCCATGATCTATATGTGCTATTATACTAAAATTTCTTATTCGGCTTTGTTCAAATAACAAACCTACCACATCCTAAAAATTTTCCACTACATTATAATTTATAATAACACAATTTAAAGTCTTTAAAAATAAATCAAAAAAACAATATCAAAACTAAAAGCATAAATTTAAAAAATAAATTAAATATTTATTTAAAATAAAAACCTAATTTGAAATTCGACATCTTTATATTTGCTATCAAAAAATTGGAGCTGATAAGCAGATTCGAACTGCTGACCTCATCCTTACCAAGGATGTGCTCTGCCAACTGAGCTATACCAGCACATACACTCCTTATATTAAAAATACTAAGGAGAATAAGGAGAAATAGATATCAATTTATAAACTTATCCTACATTATAAATAATCTATATTTAAGTTTGTAATTTTCTTTCGATCAAAATTATTTAAAAAATAAAATAAATATCCAACTATAGTAAACAATAAAATCAAAGCTCCAATCCACTTAAACACACCTATATAACCCAACACGCCAACATCTAAAAAGAAATATGGATATAATTTCACATCATTTTGCCCCGACAAAACACTAGCCCTAACTAATATACACACTACATAAACAACAGGCAATCCAATTGAAAATATAGGATCATAAATTTTCAGACATTTTCGCTTATAAAATAATATAAAATCAAAAACAAACATAATAGG
>CAYJNP010000058.1:0-5122 GCA_964371665.1 uncultured Eubacteriales bacterium
GGATATATTAGAGTTTTCAATATTGCACAATAAATACCATTTATAATTTTTTATAATTTTGCAGGATTTTTTATCAGTATTTTTAGGTTTATTTTCAATAGCTGAATTTAAATTTGAAACTGTTGTATATAAAATATCATTATAATTAAATTGTTTTTCATATCCATCTATTTTGCTTAAAAAATATCCAGAGTTTGGTGATACAATAGAGCTAACAGATGAATTTGTTTTGCAAATTAAATTATTTCTTTTGTTTTCTAATTCATTGATTTTACCATTGAAATCAAAAGATTTATCTATTATTGTTTGCCGTTGATTAATTAAGTATATAATATTAGATTTATTTATATTTATATCATTATATTTAGAATTATTTATATCAATTATCATTTTTTTAAATATGTTTTGTACTTTTGAGTCGATTTCAAGAGGATCTTCTGAAAATGTTTTAGCACTGTTTGATAATTTTATTAAATTATTTATTTGATAATCTAAATTTTGTATTTCTTTAATTAATTGTGCGTCTTCTAATTTATTATAAAGGTTAGCAATAACACCATTTTTTTCTATTTTTTCACCGTCTTCAACTAAAAATGATGCTATTAAATCAGAATTATTTTCAACAATTTCTTCGTCTTTAACGGCAAAGCAATTTGATTCTATTGAATTACTTAAACTTGTATATATGACTTTTTGAGTTTTAACATTCATAAATTTATAATTATAAAAATATATTCCAATGAATAGAAATATAATTATTAATATTGAATATAAAAATATTTTTTTTTTCATTTTTGTTTAAAATCCTCCGCAGTATTGCTGCCTGGTTGTGCTTCTGTGCAGAGCAATAGGGTTTAAAATATTTTACATAAAAATTTTTCAAAAAAAGTATAAAGCGGAAATTAATCCGCTTTATTTTCACATTTTTGATTAGCTACTGTGCAAGAAGTTTTGCAAGCCGATTGGCAAGATGCTTGGCATTCTCCGCAACCGCCTTTAATTGTACTTTTTTTAAGATCGGGTTTATTAAGAGTTTTTATGTGTTTCAAGTTTATACCTCCTTATATATCCTTAACACTTAATTATTATAATACAAAAAAAAACAAATTCCAATAAACAAATTCAAAAGCGTATAATATAATTATTTTAATTGTGATTTTTAATTTTTTTAAGAGTAAATGTTATAAAAAACAAATTAATATTTATTATAAGCGATAGTGTGTGAAAGGTTAAAATATATAGTAGATGTAGGAAAGAGAAAAAACAACTCGAAAAAGGATTATATGCAGGACAAACAATCGAAGCGTTTAAAAAATGTTTTTTGTTAAGAAGATATTTATGAAAGAAATAAGTATTACGATAAACGGGTTTAATAGTTGTCAAAAATGTATTAACATTCATTTTAAAGTTTATAGCTGATTTAGATGATTATTGTCAAAAAAGTTAATCTACAATAATCACAAATTAAGTTAAGGTTAAAAATTTGAGATGAAATTATAAACGCGGGCAAAAAATTTGTTTAAATATTTTATTTAATTCGGGAAATACAACCGGCAGTTTGACAGAATAAAGGAAATTACACAATTAAAACAACAAAAATTTATGAAGATAAAAAAGAAATTTACAGCGATAACTACTATATAAATGCGGTGATTTTTAGAGGTAAAATTTATGGGAATTTTAAAATAGTCAATTGAAATGGAGTTAAATTTTTATTATAGCTTGCAAAGAAAAAAATGAGCAAATAGGGGAAAATGGCATAAGCTCACATTTGCAGAATAGTTTTTGGAGATATCTCTAAACTTATTTTAAATAACTTCAGGCGATCTTATTATTTTAGCGTCTCGTCTTAAAATAGGTAATTAAAATCGCCTTTGATTTATAAATTTTCGGGAGCGTAACTAAATCGAGAAAAACAGTTGTATTTTATTTAATGAAAATGGAAAGTTCAGAATTTACGAAAGACTACTTTAAAAAATAATCGGTGTTGATGTTGTATTAAGCATACGTGATGGATAAAAGATTACCACTATAAATTTTAATGATATCTATATGACTTAAACAGAATTTAAACTGGTGATGAGAATTAAATATTAAAAAATAAACTTAGGAAAAAACTTAATTAATTTAACATAAGCCGTGGATAGTGAGGATATTACAATAATAATGTTGTTATATATTTCTAAGTTTTGAACCTTTTATTTTATCAGAACTCCAAGCAATAACTGCAAAATTTCCATTAGAATGTTTGCAAACCCTATTAATCCACTGAATTTCATTGCTTGCTTTTGCAGATAAAAGTTTATTTTTTGTTTCTGTTTTATAAAGAGATGAATTTATAACCCACCATTTTGTTTGAATATTAGCACGTTTTAAGTCTTCTTCAAGCCTCATAGACTCATATACAGGTGTTGTTTCTGCAATAGTTACAATTATAACTTCTGTTTCATTAGAACGCAGTCTTGGCAATAATTTTTTCACAGAGTCAGGGATATCTCCCTGGGAACGCTTAACCTCTTTATGGTAACTTTGAGTTGAATCTAAAAGTAATAAGGTATGACCTGTTGGAGCTGTGTCTATTACTACTACTTGTTTATCTGCTTTTTCTACAATTTGAGCAAATGCTCTAAAAACCGCAATTTCTTGAGTACATGGAGAGCGCAAATCTTCTTCTACATAAGCGATGTCATCATCGCTCATAGTTTTTCTTGCTTTTTTAAGGACTTCTTCTTGATATTTTTTTAGTTCCTCGTGTTCATCAATATGACTCATCTCGATATTATCATTTTCTTCTATTACAAATTTTAAATGAGCAGCAGGATCGGTTGTTGTTAAATGAACTTTTTTACCTTTTTCAGCTAATCCCATCGCAATTGCTGCAGCAACTGTTGTCTTTCCAACTCCTCCTTTTCCCATTGTGAAAATTACTTTTTTATTAGTTTTAAAAAGATTATCTATTACATCTTCAAGATGAGGAATAGTATCTTAATTTAATATCTCTTTGCTTGCTACTTCATTATCTTTGCTAAGAAGATTTCTTATATTTTCAAGACCCATTATGTTATAGGAGCGTAGTGGAACCATATAAGATTTAATATTATTTAGTGTAGAAGGCATATTATTTAAAGATTTCTGTTGTTTTTCATAAAGACTTTTTGAAACATTATCATCATAAGATGTTAATATCCCATT
Source organism: uncultured Eubacteriales bacterium (assembly GCA_964371665.1). Classification (GTDB taxonomy): domain Bacteria; phylum Bacillota; class Clostridia; order Oscillospirales; family Acutalibacteraceae; genus CAYJNP01. Next base: position 3,193 of record CAYJNP010000058.1, read on the forward strand.
AATTACTAGAGTTTGATTATTAACGCCTATATCTGAAAGCTCTCTGGATGCCCTCTCTGCTTCTTTTAATGGCGCTTCTTCAGGCCTCGATATAAGAACTAGTGTCGTAAGATTTTTATCTGCAAGAGTAGCAACAGCTTTTTTATATACCTCTTTTTTACTTTCTAGCCCCGAAAGTTGGCCAAGACATGATGCGCCATGTGTGCTCTCACTTATAAAATCACTCCAAGCAGAAGGGAGTTGTAACATTCTCAAAGTGTGACCAGTCGGAGCTGTATCAAAAATAATATAATCAAAATCTTTTTGAACCTTTTCGTCTGTTATAAAATTAGAAAATTCATTAAAGGCAGCTATTTCAACTGTACAAGAACCAGAAAGTTGTTCTTCCATATTTGTTAAAACTGATTTAGGAAGTTTGCCACGGTACGGAGCGATTATACTTTCTTTATATTCAGCAGCAGCTTTCATAGGATCAAGATTTGCAACGACTAAATTTGGGATATCCTTAATTTTTATACCTTTGTTGTTGAGTTCCGTGTTAAAAACGTCTTGTAAATTTGATGCAGGATCTGTGCTAATTAAAAGAACTTTTTTATTATTATCAGCAAGAGTAGTAGCAGTAGCGCATGCAACAGATGTCTTACCTACTCCACCTTTGCCTGTATAAAAGAGATATTTAGTTAATACTATTTTTGACGGATTAAAAATTTCCATTAACAATATCCTCCTTTGCAATTACAATTATTAAGTTTACTACTATCAGAAAGCAAACCTTTAGGCAAGCCTAAGATGTTAGAAAATTCTTCATTTGTAGGATATCTTTCTGAAATTATGATTTCTCCATTTAGTAGTATTACAGGTAATTTTTCCACTCCTGTATTATTTATAAAATCATTTACAACTTTATTATTTACAAATTCCATGGGTGAACTGTTTAAATTAAATCTCTTAACTACAATACCATTTTTATTTAAAGTGTTAAGAACAGTAGAAATTCTTAAAAGTTCAGGATTTACACTAACTCCACAGAGACCAGTGTTGCAGCACATAGCCGGTTCAAAAATTTCTATAATTGATTTGTTTTCATTTTTCATAGAATTACAACCTCCACATTAATTAATTTTATTATAATCACTATCCCCAAAGTAGATGATAGCGTTTGTTGGGCAAATATTTCCGCAGCCATGGCAGCCTTTGGAACAATTATTAGGACTTATTACTTTAGGTTTTTGATTTGAGTCTATTTCATATACATCCCTTTTGCATTTTTTTACGCAAGACATTCAAAAAATACATTTATTGTAATTAATAACAGGATACCAACCTTTACTCATTTTAATTATCCTTTATTTTTGTTTTGCAAACCATTCCTTTGTACTATTTGCAATTTTTACTAATATTAACATTACAGGAACCTCAACAAGAACTCCAACAATTGTAGCAAGCGCTACAGGTGAAGTTGTTCCAAATACGGCAATTGATACAGCAACTGATAATTCAAAAAAATTTGAAGCGCCAATCATTCCAGCTGGAGCAGCCACATCATGAGACAATTTTAAAATTTTGCAAGCAATGTATGCTACAAAGAAAATAAGAAATGTTTGCAAGACTAAAGGTACTGAAATTAACAAAATATGGATTGGATTATCTAAGATTATATTTCCCTGAAATGAGAAAATAATTATTAAAGTTAGAAATAACCCTATAATCGTAGTGTTATCAAACTTTTTTATAAATGTACTTTCAAAATATTCTAAGCCTTTCTTTTTGCTAACAATGGCTCTTGTAAAAATGCCACCAGCCAAAGGAACAACTACAAACAATACTACTGATAAAATCAATGTATCCCATGGAACAGAAACATTAGAAACTCCTAATAGAAATTTTACAATAGGCACAAAAGCTATAAGAATAATTAAATCATTAGTTG
>CAYJNP010000059.1:0-4961 GCA_964371665.1 uncultured Eubacteriales bacterium
TTTAAAAGTATCTCCAAATTTGTTTAAAAATTGTGGACCTAGTTGCGTTAGAGGAAGTTGCTCGGAGGGAAAAATGAGCTGTGGCAAAATAAAAGAAGTAAGAAATTATTTTGATAGTTTACAAGTGAACAATATATGAAAGGAAGATTAATTGTAATAGAAGGTCTTGATGGAAGTGGAAAGGCCACTCAAACCTCATTATTATGTAATTATTTAAAATTAAAAAATAAAAATGTTTTATCGGTTCATTTTCCTGATTATAATGAACCTTCTTCTTCGCTTGTGAAAATGTATTTAAATTTTGAATTTGGCCATGATCCTAATATAGTTAATGCTTATGCTGCATCCACATTTTATGCTATAGATAGATATGCAAGTTTTCTAAAATTTTGGAAGGATAAATATAATTCTGGATATAATGTTATTGCCGATAGGTATACAACATCAAATATAGTTTATCAAATGCATAAATTAAAATTTCAAAAATGGGATAGCTATTTAAACTGGTTGTATGATTTTGAATATATTAAGTTAGAACTTCCAAAACCAGATTTAGTTATATATTTGGATATGCCTGTTGAATTTTCGCAAAATTTAATGAATGTACGTTATCTAGGGCATGAAGAAAAAAAAGATTTGCATGAATCTAATATAACTTTTTTAGAAAAATGTAGAAAGTCAGCTTTATATTCATCTGAAAAATATAATTGGAATAAAATTGAATGTTTTTATAAAGATCAAATAAAATCTATTGATGAAATTCACAACGAGATACTTAGTGTTATAAAGAAAGCAGGTTTTTAAAATGTTTAATTTTAGATCTCCTACAATAGATGATAAAAAAGATATAGATATTGTATTTAAAAACACAAAATATTTAGGAGCAGATTACGTTTTTGGAAGTTTATTTATATGGAATAATACGTATAACTCGAAAATATGCATGTATAAAAATTTTTTTTTAAGATTTTATGATGGAAAACATGAAAAAACTTATGGATTCCCAGTTGGAGAAGGTAATCTATCTGAAATTATTAATGAACTTATTAACGATGCAAAAGAGAGAAATATTGAATTTAAAATGTTTGGGCTTACTAAACCGATGATACAAAAATTGAAAAATATTTTTCCATATAAATTTGAATTTGAATTAAGAAAAGATATGGCCGACTATATTTATGCTTCGGAGGATCTTTGTTTTTTAAATGGGAAAAAATTTCACAGTAAGAGAAATCATATTTCTAAATTTAAAAAATTATATAATTGGTCATACCATAATATTTCGGAAAATAATTTAAATTTATGTGAAGATTTCGCTAATTACTGGTTCAAACAACAACTAAATAAGAATTTAGATGGAGAAAAATTAGCTTTAGTTAATACTTTCAAAAATTACAAAAAATTAAATTTTCTGGGAGGCTACATATCAGTAGATAATAAAATTGTAGCACTTACAATAGGAGAGGAAATAAATAATAATATATTTGATATTCATTTTGAGAAAGCTAATACCGATTATATTGGTAGTTATGCTACTATAAATAAAGAATTTGCATTTAGAAATCTCCAACAATATAAATATATAAATCGTGAGGAAGATATGGGATTAGAAGGACTTAGAAAATCAAAATTATCGTATAATCCTGTTTTTTTATTAGATAGATATGTTGCAAGTTTAGCTAATATATAATCATGATAAGTTTATAAAAAACTTATTAATACTTTAGGAGTGTAAAATATGGAATTAAGATTATCTAAGATAAATGATTTACCGGAAATAAAAAAAATATTTCAAGTTTCATTTAATGAAACAGATGAAAGCACTAATTTCTTTTTTGATAATAAATTTAATTTAGATAATTGTATAGTTTGCATTGTTGATGAAAAAGTTGTATCTTCTTTAAATATATTTGATTGTAAAATTCAGGGAAATACAGAAAATAAAAAGTGTGTTTATATATATGGAGCTGCGACTCATCCAGCTTATAGAAATAATGGGTATATGTCTAAACTAATTGATTTTTCTAATAATTTTGCTTTTATGAGAGGATATCAATATTCTATACTTTTACCAGAAAATGAAAATTTATATAAATATTATAGTAGATTAGGATATTTTAAATTTTTTAAAATTAAAAATGTTGAATTTAATAATTTTGAATTAAAAGAATATATAAATCAAAAATTTACAACAGATATGAAAATGTCTTATAATAATATGTATAATTTAAGATTAAATGCTTTTAAAAATAATATAGGATCTATTATTTGGAACAAAGAGCATATTAGATATGCTTGTGAAATGACAAAAAATTATAAAGGAAATGTAATTTTTGATAGACAAGGATATGCTATTTGTTACCCTTTAGGAGGAACTTTATTAGTAACAGAATTGATTTCTAATCAAAATGATATTAAAAATTTGATATCTAATATATATAATCGATATCCAAATTTAAATTATAAATTTAGATTACCTTTATTTAATTCACAATATTTTCAAAAAGAAGGAAAATGCTCAAACCTTTAATTGATACTTATAAAAATAGCGTTATAAATAAATATAAAAATCCATATTTAGGATTAGAGCTTTAATAAATCATATCCACAAGGAGAAATTCAAAATGAATGATGATATAAAAGAATATAAACCCCGAAAAAATATAAAACATAAAGAAGATTCAGAAAATCAACATACTGTTGTATTTGAAAATAATAAAATTAATGTTCAATTTGATAATTTTCAAAATAAACAACCTATTATTCAAAACATAAACTTAGATAAAAAAGATGAAAAATTAGATAAAAAAATGGAAAAATTAAGAATAAAAAAAAAATCTAAATCAAATAAAAATTTTTTTAAAATTGTTTGGATTATTATGATATTTTTAGTATCCGCTACTTTAATAAAATATGTGTTAGTTGGAATGAACGATATGTTAGCTATCACAAGAAATAGTGAAAATGAAGATATAGTAGTACTAGAACTTCCAGCAAATGCAAATGTATATAAAGTCGCAGATTGTTTAAAAGCTGCTAATGTTATTAATGATAAAAGTTTTTTTCAAATGTATGTTATTTTAACTAAGTCATCTAAAAAATTTACACAAGGAATTTTTGAAATAAAAAAAGGATTAGATTATGAAGCAATTATTGATTATTTGCAAACAGAGTCGAATCGTACTGATACATTAAATGTAACTTTTCCAGAAGGAAAAAATATATTAGAATATGCTAATATTTTATTAGAAAAAGGTGTTTGTGAATATAATGATTTTTTAGAAACTTGTAATTCAAATGAATTTGACAAAGATTATTCTTTTCTTTCAGAAATTTCAAATAGTTCTGAAAGAAAATATAAATTAGAAGGATATTTATTTCCAGATACTTATACTTTTTATTATGGTGAAAAACCTAGAAATGTTATTAAACGATTTTTAAATAATTCAAATGTTAAATTAATAGATAAAAAATCTGATTCTAAATCAGATCAAAAAATTAGTATAGAAAATATGGGACAAGAAAAAAATATGAGTTTAGATGAAATTTTAAATATAGCTTCTTTAATACAAGCAGAATCTTCGAATAATGATGATATGTATTATGTATCTTCTGTAATTCATAATCGTTTAAATATTTCAAAAGATACTCATGTTAATAAATATAGAGAATATGGGTTAGATAAATTAGAATTAGATGCAACTGTGTGGTATCCTTATCGAACAAAATCTGAAGTTCCTGAAAATTCTCTTGGAAATTTTCAAGGTGAATATGATACTTATAATATTGAAGGGTTACCAGCAGGCCCGATTTGTAATCCTGGGTTAGATGCTATAAATGCTGCTTTAAATCCTAAAGATACTAATTATTATTATTTTTGCCATAGTGACGATGGAACATCGTATTATGCGAAAACAAAAGAAGAACATAAAAAAAATCTTTCTAAAGCTGGTTTAAAATAACGATAATTTATAAGGAGGAATATATAAAATGAATAGTGGAGTATATGATGAATTAAAAAATAGAGAGTTAATTGCTCAAGTTACTCATGAAAAGGAAATTAAAGAATTGTTAAATAATAAAAAAATTAATTTTTATGTAGGTTTTGATCCTACAGCTGATAGCCTTCATGTGGGACACTTTGTTCAAATTATGGTTATAGCTCATATGCAAAGATCTGGGCATAAACCTATCGCATTATTTGGTGGGGGAACTGGAATGATAGGGGACCCAAGTGGCAAAACAGATATGCGTAGAATGCTTACAAAAAATGAGATAGATTATAATATTTCATGTTTTAAAAGTCAGATGTCTAAATTAATAGATTTTTCTAATAATAAAGCTATAATGGTAAATAATTCCGATTGGCTTTCTAATTTGAATTACATAAAGTTTTTAAGAGAAATTGGTATTCATTTTTCAGTAAATAGAATGCTTTCGTTCGATTGCTATAAGCAACGTTTAGAAAAAGGATTATCTTTTTTTGAGTTAAACTATATGATAATGCAAAGTTATGATTTTCTATTTTTAAATCGTAAATATGAATGCAGTTTAGAAATTGGCGGTGATGATCAATGGAGCAATATTATAGGTGGAGTAGAAAATAAAAAAGCTTATGGAATGACATTTACACTTCTTACGACTAGTGAAGGTAAAAAAATGGGTAAGACTGAAAATGGTGCAATTTGGCTTGATTCAAATAAAACTAGTCCTTATGAGTTTTATCAATATTGGAGAAATGTTGCAGATGTAGATGTTATTAGGTGTTTAAAAATTTTAACTTTTTTGTCGTTATCTGAAATAGAAAAACTTTCAAAATTAAAAGGAAATCAAATTAATAAAGCAAAACAAATTTTGGCTTATGAAGTAACAAAATTAGTACATGGAGAAAAAGAAGCTATTAAAGCTAATGAAACTGCTATATCAATATTTGAATCAAAAATATATAAAGATACAGACAA